>JAEZFH010000306.1 GCA_023437885.1 Bacillota bacterium
GTGCATACCTGACGCCACAGGTAGGAGGGCGCACGGTGAAGCTGGATGCAACCCGGGAGGAGACCTTTGTAAGCAACCGGGTACGTCATGCGGTTCGCAGCCATATCATCAGCTGGGTCCGCCCCGACGGCTCCTTTGCGGCGCGGAAGCTGGAATGCTTCTCGAATCAGGGTGCCTATGCCTCCCATGGACATGGCATTGCGGCAAAGGGAATGAATTCCTTCCCCCAGCTGTACCCCTGTGACAATATAGAATGTGATTCCTATACGGTATTTACAAACCGGCCGGTTGCCGGTGCGATGCGAGGCTATGGTATCCCTCAGGCGATGTTTGCGGTAGAATCCCATACGGAGGATATTGCCCGCAAGCTGGGCTATGATCCGGTGGAGTATCGGAGAAAATATGTGATGCCTGTAGGCTATGTGGATGCCTTCTCTAAGAATGAGAATTATTATGACAGCTTCAATCAATGCCTGGATAAAGGTAAGAAATACATTGATTTCGACCGCAAGTTCAAAGAATACCAAAATCAGACCGGACCGATCCGCAAGGGAGTAGGCTGTGCGATTTTCTGGTATAATACGGCAGTATGGCCCATCAGCTTAGAGACCTCCGCCTGCAGGATGGTATTGAACCAGGACGGTTCCGTACAGCTGCTGCTTGCTGAAACAGAGATCGGCCAGGGTGCCGATACGGTGTTTGCCCAGATGACAGCTGATGCATTGGGAATTCCTTTTGAAAAGGTTCATGTGGTATCGACCCAGGATACGGATGTAGCGCCCTTTGGCACCAGTGCCTATGGCTCCAGACAGACCTATGTGGCAGGATTTTCAATTAAACAGACCGCTTTGCTGATGAAGGAGCGGATTTTAAAATATGCTTATGAACTGACCAGAATGCCTGCCTTTGAACTGGATATTGTTGAAGGACAGATTATACGAAAAGGGGACGGACGAATTATGATCTCCTTAGGTGACCTGGCGACTGAGGCATTGTACAGCTTGACCCACAGTGAGCACATTACCTCGGAGAGTACTTATCAGATTAAGAGCAATGCATATTCCTTCGGATGCTGCTTTGCTGAGGTTGAGGTGGATGTCCCGCTGTGCAAGGTGAAGCTGCTGGATATCATCAATGTGCATGATGCCGGCCAGCTGATTAATCCGGCTCTGGCTGAGGCACAGGTCCATGGCGGAATGAGTATGGGAATTGGATATGCATTGGCCGAACAGCTGCTCTTTGATCCCAAGACGGGCAAGACCTTGAATGATAATCTGTTGGATTATAAGCTCTCCACCTTTATGGATCACCCCCATCTGGAGGCGCAGTTTGTTGAAAACTACGAGCCTACCAGTGCCTTTGGAACAAAAGCTCTGGGCGAGCCTCCGGTATGTCCGGTAGCACCGGCAATCCGGAATGCGATTCTTCATGCAACGGGTGTTGCGGTCAATGATATCCCTATGACACCCCACATTCTCTTTGAACGTTTCAAAGAAGAAGGATTAATATAGGAAAGGGGAAGCATTCATGTACGATATAAAAGAATTATTCGAAGCTACCAGCGTCCAGCATGCAACAGAGCTTCGGGAAACACATCCGGAGGCTTTGATCCTGGCCGGAGGAAGCGATATATTAATTCAGATGAGAGAAGGGAAGCTTGCCGGCAAGGAGCTGATCAGCATCTATATGCTGGATGAGCTTCGCGGTGTAACCTTGGAGGAGGACGGGACCATCCGTATCGGATCCCTGACCAGCTTTGCTCATATCACTCAGAGTCCGGTGATCCAGCAATACATTAACGTACTCGGAGAGGCTGTGGATATGGTAGGCGGACCCCAGATACGTAATATTGGTACCATCGGCGGCAATACTTGTAACGGTGTAACCTCCGCAGATTCTGCCTCGACCCTGTTTGCCTGGGATGCAGTAATTGAGCTTACCGGCAGTGAGGGTAAGCGCCTGGTTCCGATTAAGGAATTTTATCTGAAAGCAGGTGTTGTGGATATCCGTCCAAGCGAGCTTCAGACAGCAATTTTGATTCGGAAGGAAAGCTATGAGGGATATCGGGGGCATTACATCAAGTATGCCATGAGAAATGCGATGGATATCGCAACCTCCGGCTGTTCGGTAAATGTAAAGCTGTCCGGGGATAAGAAGGTAATCGAGAAGGTCCGTATCGCTTACGGTGTTCAGGGGCCGACTCCCCTTCGTGCGGTTCACGCAGAGAGCATCGGACAGGACCAGGAAATCAGTGAAGATCTGCTCCGGCGTATCAGTGAGGCTGTAATCGAGGATATCAGGCCCCGTGACAGCTGGCGTGCTTCCAAAGCACTGCGTCAGCATATTGCCATCGAGATGGCATATCGCGGCTTGTCTGAGGCAATCAAGCTTTCGGGAGGTGAAGTATAATGGCACAGTATAAATTAGTCAAATGCACGATCAACGGTAAGCAGACAGAAACCATGGTGGATGTCCGGGCTTCCCTGACGGATATGCTTCGCAACGACTACCGTCTGACCTCGGTTAAAAAGGGCTGTGAGGTAGGAGAATGCGGCGCCTGCAATGTAATCATTGACGGAGAATGCTTTAACTCCTGTATCTATCTGGCCGTTTGGGCGGAGGGGAAGAATATCCGCACCTTGGAGAGCCTGCTGGGTCCCGAGGGAGAGCTGGCAGATATCCAACAGGCATTTATCGATGAAGCGGCAGTGCAATGCGGCTTCTGTACTCCCGGCTTTATTATGACCGCAGTTCAGCTCCTGGAAAGCGGCAGGGAGTATACCAGGGAAGAGCTTAGAAAGCAGTTATCAGGAAACCTGTGCCGCTGCACCGGTTATGAGAATATACTGAACGCCGTGGAAAAAACCATGCTTCGGCGTTTGGGTAAGCTGTAAACCATAATTTTAAATAAGGATAATACAAGAAAAAAGGGAAGGGCAACCATCCCTTTTTTCTTATCTTAATCTTTTCTTCATTTTTTTACCACAGGAATGACAAATTGTCTCCTTATAATGACCGATAAAAAGGACCAGCTGGCAATGGTTAACTAATAAGGAGTTGTATACATAATGAAGAAAAAACTAGTAGCATTAATTCTTGTATCCATTATTTCCTTCTGCTTACCCGATCTGATCAGGAGTGCAGTAGCAGAAGCAAGTACCGTAGTTACGGTCAATCAAATTTACCTGTCCAAGTATCCCAATAAGACTGTCTATGGTTATGGTGAAAGTTTTGATGCTGCCGGGATGGAGATTATCGCCGTGAACAGCGATGGAACAAGCAGTATCATTACGGATTATACGGTGGAAGGCTTTCATAGTGATCAAATGGGAGACCAGGTGATTACGGTCCGCTATCAGAATTTCAGTGTATACCTGAGTGTATTTATTCAACCGGCAAAAATCGCCAATGTTAAGATCAGTGCGCAGGCGCCAGATACCTATACACTTGCCTGGGATGCGGTAGCCGGGGCAATCAATTATGAAATATACCGCAAGGACAACCTGTCCGGCGCATTTCAGCTACTGACTACGACCCAGAATAATTCCTATGCTGTTTATGACACCAGCGGAGCAATTGATACCTATCAGATACGGGCTGTCTTGACGCTGGGGGGGATGACCTATAATAGTGAATTCTCCGATCCCTTCACTGCTACCACGGTTCCCGGGAAGGTGGAGTCGGTGTCATTGGTCAGTACAACGGATACTGCCATCGAGCTTTCCTGGAGTATGGTCAACGGAGCGACCGGATATAGTATTTACAGAAAGAATTCAACCACCGGTGCACTTACCTATTTGGGAGATTCTATGGGACTCTCCTATCAGGATACCGGATTGAAAGCAGGCAGCAGCTACCAATACCAGGTATCTGCATACCGGTTGAACACAACTTTCGGCGGAGAGCTTTCACCTGTTCTTGATACCAGCACCAATCCTGCAAAGGTTCCCTTAAAATGCAAAGCAGGCGACGGCAAGGCCAGATTAACCTGGACCAAGGTGAACGGAGCTACCTCCTATGACATTTATATGGGAGATGAGATTTCGGGATATACACTGGTAAGCACCCAATCCGGCAGCGCTGCCAATACTTATATTATAGAGGATTTGCTTCAGGGGTTCGCCTATTCCTTCTTGGTGGTAGCAAAAAAGGACTATAACGGAATGGTCTTTGAAGGAGTGAAAGCCGATCCGAAGACAGTAACTATCGAAGAGATGAAAGCAACCAGCACCGAGGCGAAGTATTTTGCGGATAAGGCTGCTTTTACGAAATCAATGGCTTTTACCAAAATTGAATTTTTCAAAAATAATGTTAATTTTAAGAAAAGCTATGTGATTCCCGGCTTGGTAAATACGAATGTGGGAGGCTTTAACAGTACTGCTATGTGTCCGCAGGGAATAACCTTTGCCGGAGATTACCTGCTGATGACGGCATATGATCTGGCCAATGAAGAGTTGTCTGTAATCTATTGTATTGATAAGAAGACCAAGGAACTGCTGACTACCCTGATCCTTCCGACGAATGCCCATGTGGGCGGAATCTGCTATGATGGTGAGAGTGTCTGGCTGACGACCGGGAGCAAGGTATCGGCTCTGTGGTATTCCGATATTGAGGCGGCGGTCCAGTCCGGAAAACCCTATGTAGAGGTAAGCTTCCATTCAGTTAATAAGGTTGGAATTTCCGCTTCCTATATTACTTACTATAATGATAAGCTATGGGTAGGCTCCTATAATGAGTTAAAAACAACAAAGCTATACAGCTTTTCCCTGGATGATTTTGATACCTATGTTACACTGACGAAAGAGGATTCCATGACAATGCCGACCCGGGTACAGGGAATCGCCTTTACCGAGGACGGATATCTGATCCTGTCCCGTTCCTGTCAGTTATATTCCGGTCTGCGCGGATACATGCGCCGGATCGATGTATACAAACCGGAGCTTTCGGAGGAGGGCAGCGGCAGCATCGATTTGGGAAGCTGTGTGAAATACGAATATGTCCCCTCCATGAATGAGGGCATCGCCTTGAGCGGAGGGTATCTGTATGTCCTGTTTGAATCAGCAGCCTTCGAGAATGCTTCTTATAAGGTGGACCGGATTTGTGCCTTTGATCTGAAAAAGATACTCCCTGAAGGTATTTAAGTTCATTCGGTTAAGCGTACCCGGATCAGATAAAAAAGGTGTCAAAACGCCAAAGGTGCTATTCCGGTATCAGAGATCAATGAGTATGTTTATTCATGCGGTATCTTATACCAATGGTTAAGGTGTTTTGACACCTTAACCATTTTAAGTGCTGTGCTGCTTTTTTGCACCTTAATCATTACATAAAACGAAAAGGGTATTGGAGGTACATCAGAATGAAACGAAGGACGAGGCAAGACATAAAGCAGAGTGTAAAGCAGGACTTAAAGCAAGACTTAAAGCAAGACTTAAAGCAAGACATAAAGCAGGGTGTAAAGCAAGACACGAAGCAGGCCTTAAAGCAGGACGCAAAACATCACATGAAAAAAAGTGTATTGAAAACCCGCATTTCGTATTCTATATTTTTTATTGCGGTGGTAATGGGAGGGGTGATATTCTCAGCAACAACGGAAGCACGTGCTGAAGAAAAGCAGGCAGCTTCGTCATCGTATACGGTAAAGCCGGATTCAAAGCCATATCAGAATAAGTGGATTAACCATGGAAATTATAACAGCCAGACCAAGGATTATTTCCTGCTGAGATCTTATCTGGAGGAGTTGGAGAAAGAGGGAGGGGGAACCTTAACCTTGCAGGCCGGTACCTACCGGATCTGCAATACACTGTATGTTTCATCTCATGTAACAATTAATTTTGAGGATGGGGTAATTATTAAGAAGACGGACCAGTCCGGAACAACCAGTATGCCCAGCTCATCTTCCATATTTCAGTTAGTAGGGCAATCAAAGTCCAAGATCGAAAAAGCATATGGCGGCTATGAAGGAGAAAAAGACATCCAGTTTATTGGGAATGGTGAGGTTATTATTGATTTGGACTATAAGAAGGATGCGCTTGGTATCGTGCTTGGGCATAACGATGGTGTATCAATCAGCGGAATTACCTTTCAGAATATGAACAGCGGCCATTTCATTGAGTTGGATGCATCTAAGAATGTCATAATTGAGAATAATACGTTCCGGAATCATAAAGCTTCCTATTCCGGGAGGAAAGAAGCGATTAATCTCGATACCCCGGATAAAAATACGGGAGGCTTTAACTTTGTTTGGACAAAGTATGATTGCACACCCAATAAAGATGTCATAATTCGTAATA
>JAEZFH010000309.1 GCA_023437885.1 Bacillota bacterium
CAAAGGAATGGTTTTTAGGAGGTAAGTAATTAATGGAGATACAACTTTGGAGAGAAATACTTGACCCTTACGCCTTAGCTGTTGTTGAACTGATCATTAAATTTAACCATATTATTGATGAATACAAGCATGTTGGTGCGTATTCACCGATCGAGCAGGTCACGGGCCGTGTCAAAACCATATCCAGTATTCTGGAAAAAGCCCAGAAGAAGAATTTGGACCTTGCCCGCTTTGAAGAAAAGATTGATGATATCGCAGGAATTCGTATCATTTGCCAATTCGTTGAGGATATTTATAAGGTTGTGGATATTATTAAGAAAAGATCCGATATGAGAATTAAGAATGAGAAGGATTATATTAACAATATGAAGAAAAGCGGCTACCGCTCCTATCATTTAATTGTCAATTATGATGTAGAGACCCTGAGAGGAAAGAAAGAGCTTCAGGTTGAGATACAGATCCGGACACTGGCGATGAATTTCTGGGCAACCATTGAGCATTCCCTGCAATATAAGTATAAGCAGAATATGCCGGAGCATGTGAGAGAACGTCTGACCTCAGCGGCAGAGGCAATATTAATTCTTGACCGGGAGATGTCGGTGGTCCGGGATGAGATTATGGATGCACAGAATTCCTTTACGATTAAGGCGAATATCGTAGCGGATATCCTTACCAACATACAGAACCTGTATAAGGTGGCGAACAAGCAGGAGGTAATTTCCATTCAGGATGAATTCTTCCGCATCTATCAGAACGGAGACCAGGAGGAGCTGACCCGGTTCAGCAAGGAGCTGGATGTAATATCAGCCCGCTACCGTGCACAAAGCTTGAGATAGTATGCTTTGGAAAGAATCCTTTGATAAAGTATCTTTGATAAAGCATACTTTTAATAAAGCGTGGGGAATAAGCGGTTGCGGGTTACCGAGAAAACGGAATAAACGAAGCATAGAATCAGGAATATGCTTTTTGTTCATGATTATAAAAACGGAGTGAGAAAATGAATTTACCGAAATCCTTTGAGGACAGAATGAGAAAGCTTTTGGGGGAGGAATATGAGGAATATCTGGCATGCTATACAAAACCGCATTATGGCGGAGTACGTGTCAATACGCTGAAGACAAGCCCGGAAGAGTTTGAACGTATCTGTCCTTTTGAACTGCGACGGATTCCCTGGGTAAGCAACGGGTATTATTATAATACACAGGAGCAGCCGGCCAAACATCCCTTTTATTATGGGGGAGTATATTACATTCAGGAACCGAGTGCCATGACGCCGGCCAGCCTGTTACCGGTGGAACCCGGAGATAAGGTGCTGGATATCTGTGCGGCACCCGGAGGCAAGAGTACCGAGCTGGGAGCCCGGTTGAAGGGAAAGGGAGTCTTGGTATCCAATGATATCAGTAATTCCAGAGCAAAGGCGCTGTTGAAGAATATTGAGCTCTTTGGTATCCGTAATGCCCTGGTGCTCTCGGAGGCGCCGAATCGGCTGACGGAATATTTTGAGGGGTATTTTGATAAGATATTAATCGATGCCCCCTGCTCAGGAGAAGGAATGTTTCGCAAAAGTCCTGCAATCATAAAGAACTGGGAGCAATATGGAGTCGAATACTATAATAAATTGCAGAAGGAAATCATAGTGTTTGCAGCAAAAATGCTAAAACCCGGAGGTTATATGCTTTATTCCACCTGTACCTTCTCGCCGGAGGAAAATGAAGGGACCATTGCCTATCTGATGGAGCAGTGCCCAGAATTTCATGCCGTACCGGCTATTCCGGAGGATGAAGAGCTCCGGGAAGGCAGGGAAAGTTATGAAGGCGGGAGGAGCTATGCGGGCTTTGGCCGGGGTAAGCCGGAATGGCTTAAAGAATTGGCCAATCCTCCGCAGCTTGCCAAAGAACGGGAACAGGAACTTGTACATGGAATACGCCTATGGCCTCATAAGCTGGATGGGGAAGGTCATTTCGCTATCCTGCTTCATAAAAGTGAGAATATAGGTAAGAATAAAAGCGAGAATGCTTCGGCAGGTTCGGAGTTGTTAAGATTCGCTGAGGATACTCAGCCAATGTATAAGACCGCAAACGGCCGGAATTCGGCAATCCGTCAGAAACAACCGGAAAGACAGGCTTCTTTATCCGACGAAGCCTTGGAGTTTATCCGCAGAATTAAATTCCCAATCCGGGAAGAATTACTGCATGTTCATGAGGACCGGGTGTATTTGCTGCCGGAAGGTCTTCCGAAGCTGAAGGGACTTCGAATTCTGCGCCAGGGGCTGCTGCTGGGCGAGATGAAAAAGCAGCGCTTTGAGCCTTCCCAGGCATTGGCCTGTGCTTTGACAGTGAAGGATTACGACCAGGTACTTAATTTAAGGGTGGATGATCCCAATGTGATTCGTTATCTCAAATGCGAATCTGTTGAAATCGGGAGAGAGCTGGAAGATGGCTGGTATCTGGTTTGCGTGGAGGAGTTTCCTCTGGGCTGGATGAAAGCAGCCGGGAACAGCTATAAAAATAAATATCTTCCCGGCTGGAGATGGGTATAACGAGCGGTACTTCTTAATCGCTTGACTTTTGCTAATGGATGGAGAGGAAAGATGGCAGAACAGTTACGCTTGGATAAGTATCTGGCCGATATGGGACTTGGAACCAGAAGCGAGATCAAGGAATGGATCCGCAAGGGCAGAGTAAAAATAAATCAATCCGTTTGCAGTAAGCCTGAGAAAAAGGTGGATATCAAAACGGATCAGGTGACCTTTGATGATACGGAAGTGGGCTATGTAAAATATCAATACATTATGCTTCATAAACCTGCCGGAGTGGTGTCGGCAACGAATGATTCCCGAAGCACTACGGTTCTTGATCTGATACGGAATAAGAGATGTAAGGAGCTATTTCCGGTGGGTAGACTGGATAAAGATACGGAAGGCCTGCTGTTGATCACCAATGACGGCGAGCTGGCTCATCAGCTTCTTTCCCCTAAAAAGCATGTGGATAAGGTTTACTATGCCAGGGTGAGGGGAAGGGTTTTGGAAGAGGACAAAAGGGTGTTTCACGAGGGAGTGGATATCGGGGATGAAGACATAACCCTGCCTGCGAAGCTTACCGTTCTTGCCTCCGATGACATATCCGAGATCGAGCTGACGATCCAGGAAGGCCGATATCATCAGGTGAAGAGAATGTTCGAAGCCGTGGGAAAGGAAGTAATCTACCTGAAGCGGCTGTCTATGGGAGGCCTTCAGTTGGATCAGGATTTAAAGCCGGGAGAATACCGGGAATTAACAGACGATGAATTAAAAAAATTAAAGAGACAGCAGGTATAAGCGTACATCTTGTTACAGCGATGCAAGCCTGAATGGAGACGGAGATACTATGTTAAAGGATATAGATGCAGTAATATTTGATTTGGATGGAACCCTGGTGGATTCCATGTGGATGTGGAAAAGTATTGATATAGAGTACCTTGCCCGGTTTGGAATTGACTTGCCTCAGGACCTTCAGGGGAGTATTGAGGGAATGAGCTTTTCAGAAACGGCGGTGTATTTTAGAGAGCGTTTTCAGCTTTCCGATAGTGTGGAGCAGATTAAACAGGATTGGAATGAGATGGCCTGGGAGAAATATCAGAATGAGGTACCGGTGAAGGATGGGGTTACGGAGTTTTTGCGGTATCTGAAGAAGGCAGGTATACCGGCAGGCATTGCTACCAGTAATTCCAGGGAATTAGCAGAGCTGATTGTGAAAAAGCACAATATGGAAGCGTATTTTACCTCCATCCGAACTTCCTGTGAGGTTGCCAAGGGTAAACCGTCTCCGGATATCTATCTGCTGGTGGCAGAGGATCTTGGGGTAGAGCCAGGGCGCTGCCTGGTATTTGAAGATGTATTACAGGGCGTAATGGCTGGAAAGAATGCCGGTATGAAGGTTTGTGCGGTATATGATGAATACTCCTCCAAGGACAAAGAAGTAAAAATTAAGTTAGCAGATTATTATGTCCATTCAATTACTGAGGTTCTACAGTTATAGAATGATTATATGAGGTACTGCCCGTCAGCGGCAGGGAGGTATTGCATTGAAGCAGTTTTATGTACAGCAGAATGAAGCCGGGCAGCGGCTGGATAAGCTGTTAGCCAAGATATTGAACAAAGCACCGAAGAGTTTTATTTATAAGATGCTTCGCAAGAAAAATATTACCTTAAACGGAAAAAAGGCCGACGGCTCTGAGAAGCTGGAGGTGCAGGATGAGGTTAAGCTGTTCCTTTCTGATGAAACCTTTGATTCCTTCAGGGAAGAAAATGTGACTACGATTGTAGAACACGAATTGGATATCCTTTATGAGGATAAACATATCCTTGTTTTAAATAAGCCACTGGGGATTCTGTCACAGAAGGCAGAAAAAGAGGATATCTCCATGGTCGAGCATATTATTTCCTATCTTATATCCGGTAACCAGCTTACCCGGGAACAGATGATCAGCTTTAAGCCTGCCGTATGTAATCGTCTGGACCGGAATACCGGAGGAATACTCATAGCGGGAAAATCCCTTGTGGGTTTGCAGGAAATGGCCAGACTTTTAAAAGACCGTTCCCTTAGCAAGTATTATCTATGTATCGTGAAGGGCAGGGTAGGGAAAAAAGAACGGATGGAGGGCTATCTAAGTAAGGATGAAAGGAAAAATCAGGTAACAGTTTTTCCTCACCCCTCCGAGGATACGGAGTATATTTGTACCGAATATGAACCGGTTGCATATTCAGAGAGTACGTATGCTTTATCAAAGTATACCCTGCTCCGGGTTAAGCTGATTACGGGGAAATCCCACCAAATCCGTGCCCATCTGTCCAGTATGGGATATCCGATTCTGGGGGATTATAAATACGGTAATCAAAAAACCAATCATTATTTTAAGGTAAATTATGGACTTTCCACCCAATTATTGCACTCTCATCAGATGGTATTCCCAGAAATCGAAGGAGAATTATCCTATCTCTCCGGTAAGGTATTTACTGCCGGATTGCCGGAGCAGTTCGAGAGGATTCGAAAGGATTTATTTGGAGACGATTATGCGGCAAAGGAGGAATAGAGATGCCATCATGGAACTCCAGGGGATTAAGAGGCTCTCTATTGGAAGAGGTAATTAATTTTACTAACACCAAGTATCGGGAGAAGGGACTTGCGCTGATCCAGAAGGTACCTACCCCTATCACGCCAATTAATATTGATAAAGAGAACCGGCATATTACTCTGGCGTATTTTGAGCAAAAGAGTACGGTTGACTATATCGGAGTGGTACAGGGGATTCCGGTCTGCTTTGATGCGAAGGAGTGTGCTGTCGATACCTTCAGTATGAACAATGTCCATGAGCACCAGATTTCTTTTATGAAGGAGTTCGAACAGCAGGAGGGGATTTCTTTTTTATTAATATATTTTAAGAAAAGAGATATTTATTACTATTTGACCTTTGACCGGCTCCTTGCGTTCTGGGAACGGGCACACCAGGGCGGAAGAAAGAGCTTTCGTTATGATGAATTGGAAGAAGGATATCAAATTCCCTTACAAAGCGGTGCCTGTATACATTATCTTCCGCTGCTTCAGAAGGATCTGGGACGGCGAGAGAATACATAGAAATTTTTCTATAATATTAAGTTGACATCAATTGGGATATAAATTATAATGTAAAAACATATTAGTATGGTAGCGAATTATCACGTTACCATACTAAATTAATATACAAGAGAATTTCCATGAATGTGCTTCGCGGCAAATATAATTAACAGGGAATACTAGCAAAGAATATAATAAGCAAAGATATAATTTGGAAAGTATATAGTATGCAAACGATATTATGCAAACAATATCGTATACAAAGAATATGATACGCAAAGAATTCAATTAGAGGAAAGGCTAGGTGCTGATCATGAAGGACAATTTATTACATACACCAGAGGGAGTCAGAGATATCTACAATTCAGAATGTGCAACAAAATTAATGCTGCAGAATAAACTCCATCATGTGCTGGAGCATTATGGCTTTCGGGATATCCAGACTCCCAGCTTTGAATTTTTTGATATATTTAATCAGGAGAGAGGGACGGTTTCCTCCAAGGAAATGTATAAGTTCTTTGACCGGGATGGTAATACGCTGGTGCTTCGGCCGGACATTACCCCTTCCATTGCCCGTTGTGTTGCAAAGTACTATAAAGAGGAGAGCATGCCAATCCGGCTGTGTTATATCGGGAATACCTTTATCAATAATTCCAGCTATCAGGGAAAATTAAAGGAAGCAACCCAGCTGGGTGCAGAGCTTATGAATGACGGCAGCATTGAAGCCGATGCGGAGCTTTTGGCCCTGACGGTTGAATGTCTCTTGCAATCCGGACTGAAGGAGTTTCAATTGGAAATCGGATATGCCGATTTCTTTCGTGCCATAACCACGGAGGCCGGCTTCATCGAGGAAGAAGATATTACGAATCTTAGAATTTTGATATCCAATAAGAATATGTTCGGAGTTGAGGAAATTGTCAGCAGAAGGGAAATGAGTGAAGAATGCAGGAAAATCTTTCTGAAGCTGCCAGAGCTCTTCGGGAGCCTTGATATCTTATCCTATGCCAGAGAATTGACCTCCAATCCACGCGCAAGAAAAGCGCTTCAACGTCTGGAAAAGATTTATGAAATTATGTCGGAATACGGTTATGAAAAATATATCTCTTTCGATCTCGGGATGCTCAGCCATTATGATTATTATACCGGAATAATCTTTAAGGCATATACTTATGGTACCGGTGAGGCGGTGGCAACCGGAGGCAGATATGACAATCTGGTGGTTCAGTTTGGTAAGGAAGCACCTGCGATTGGGCTTGCAATAGTAATTGACCAATTAATGCTGGCCTTAACCAGGCAGAAGCTTCTTTCTGAACCGGAGGTGCAGGACACCTTGATCTTATTCCGGCAAAGCTATCGCAAACAAGCAATTTCCCTGGCGAAGCATTTCCGCAAAGATGGGATCAATGTAATACTACAGATGTCGAATGAAGAAGTTTCCCCGAATAATTATAAGGCTTATGCAAATCGAATGAATATCGGAGGGATTTTATTCCTGGATAATGCAGAGGAGATTAAGGTTATGGACATTGCTACAGGGACGGTACAGGCGGCTTCGATGCAGGAATTCTTACAGTAATTATAGATAAAGCTGTATCAAGGCAGTATGGATATAGCACAGATGGGAAGCAGTACGGACAAAAGAAGCCAAAGAGTTAGCAGACCAAGATCTCGGTTTGTCTCAAACCGGTAGGAGAAAGGAAGATTTTAATGAGATATATCACAATCGCTCTGGCAAAAGGCAGGCTGGCGTTAAATACACTGGAGATTCTTGAAAGAATCGGTATTTCCTGTGATGAAATAAAGGATAAATCCTCTCGAAAACTGATTTTTGTTAACGAAGAACTGAAGTTGAAATTCTTTCTGGCCAAGGCCAGTGACGTGCCTACTTATGTAGAATACGGAGCCGCTGATATCGGCGTGGTTGGAAAGGATACGATATTGGAAGAAGGACGCAAAATGTATGAAGTAGTAGACCTCGGGCTGGGCAAATGCAGGATGTGCGTGGCTGGACCTGCTTCCGCCGGAGATTTGCTGCAGCATGGAGAGCTGATTCGGGTAGCAACCAAATACCCGAACATCGCTAAGGATTATTTTTATAACAAGAAGCACCAGACGGTAGAGATTATTAAGCTGAACGGTTCCATTGAGTTAGCACCCATCGTCGGATTATCCGAGGTTATCGTTGATATCGTTGAAACCGGCTCTACCCTTCGGGAAAATGGACTGACCGTATTGGAGGAAATCTGCAGCATATCAGCCCGCTTGGTGGTCAATGAGGTGAGTATGAAGATGGAGCATGAGAGGATAACAAAGATAATTAAGGATTTGAAAGATACCATATCGAAGGGATGGGACGGTTTATGAAGATAATTGAGCTGAATGCGGAAACCAGAAAAAATATATTAGAGGACTTGTTAAAGAGAAGCCCCAATCAATATGAACAGTATACCAATGCGGTAGCAGATATCCTGAAGGAGGTCCGAAGCAGGAAAGATGAAGCCTTGTTCGAATACACACAGAGATTCGATCAGGCCAAAATTACGAAGGAAAATATTCGGGTTACAGAGAAGGAGATTGATGAAGCTTACACCATGGTTGATCCGACGATGGTTGAGATTATCTGTAAGGCAATCCGGAACATAGAAAACTATCACAGCAAGCAGAAGCAGTATAGTTGGTTTGATACCACGGAGAATGGAACCATTCTGGGACAGAAGGTAACTCCGATCGCTGCTGCGGGAGTATATGTGCCCGGAGGAAAAGCCGCATATCCCTCTTCCGTACTTATGAATGTTATTCCTGCAAAGGTTGCAGGCGTTGCCAGAATAGCAATGACCACTCCCCCAGACCGGGAGGGAAGGATAAATCCAGGAACCCTGGTCGCGGCCAGAGAGGCCGGAGTTACTGAGATCTACAAGGCGGGAGGAGCCCAGGCTATTGCCGCTCTGGCCTATGGAACGGAAAGCATTGCAAAGGTGGATAAAATCGTCGGTCCCGGCAATATCTATGTAGCATTGGCAAAAAAAGCAGTTTACGGGCATGTCAGTATTGATTCTATCGCAGGCCCCAGCGAGATTCTGGTATTGGCTGATGAAACCGCCAATCCCAGATATGTTGCAGCAGACCTGTTATCCCAGGCGGAGCATGACGAATTAGCTTCTGCCATCCTGATTACTACAAGTAAAGAGCTTGCACAAAAGGTATCGCAGGAGGTTGACCGGTTTGTCCGGGAGCTCTCCCGCAGTGAGATCATCCGCAGTTCCCTGGATAATTACGGATATCTTATGGTGGCGGATTCCATGGAGGATGCGATTGATACGGCGAATGAAATAGCTTCCGAACACCTTGAGATTATGACTAAGGATGCCTTTATGGTTATGACAAAGATCAGGAATGCAGGTGCAATCTTCATCGGCGAATATTCCAGTGAGCCTCTGGGGGATTATATGGCTGGTCCAAACCATATCCTGCCGACCAACGGCACAGCTAAATTCTTCTCACCTCTCGGAGTGGATGATTTTGTAAAGAAATCGAGCATCATCTCTTACTCCAGAGAAGCTCTGAAACCGATATATAAGGATATTGTAGAATTTGCCAATTCTGAGCGGCTGACAGCACATGCCAATTCCATTGCCGTGCGCTTTGAATAGGGAGGAAAGCCCCTGTATTCAATGCCTTGTTGCGAAAAGAAGTTTGACATTTATGCCGCTTATAGTATAATGGGAGCGTAGTGAACATGCTGCAAGCTTGCTTGCAAGCATGCGAGCGGAGCGAAGATCATGAACATGTTTTATGTTCATGATATAATGCGAGCGGAGCGAAGATCATGAACATGTTTTATGTTCATGATATAATGGGAGCATAGTGAATACGCTGCGAACTTGCTTACACTTGCGAGCGGAGCTAAAATGATGAACATGTTTTATGGTTATGATATATTATACAGAAAGTGAGGGATAAGACGGATGATGATCCGAAGTGCAGTGATAAATCGCGAAACAAGAGAAACCGATATCAATATGGAATTTACTGTGGACGGAAGCGGAAAAGCACAAATTGAGACAGGCATCGGCTTCTTCAATCATATGCTTGACAGCTTCTCAAGACATGGCTTTTTTGATCTGAAGCTGACTGTAAAGGGTGATTTGTATGTGGACTCGCACCACACAGTGGAGGATACCGGAATTGTATTAGGCCAGGCTATAAAAAATGCCTTGGGGGATAAGCAGGGAATAAGGCGTTACGGCTCCTGTGTCCTTCCGATGGATGAAACCCTGGTGCTCTGTGCGATTGATTTATCGGGCCGCCCCTTTCTGTCCTACGATTTGGAACTTACCACGGATAAGGTGGGATATATGGAGACAGAGCTTGTAAAAGAATTTTTCTATGCTGTTTCGTATTCTGCCGGGATGAATTTACATATCAGAAAGCTCAGCGGCGGGAACAACCACCATGTGGTTGAAGCTGCCTTCAAGGCCTTTGCCAAGGCATTGGATGAGGCCAGCAGCTATGATGAACGTATCAGCGGCGTATTATCTACTAAGGGTTCCATGGAATAAATAATAATATCACTGGATAAAAACATAAACAACGACAGGCGGTAAGCCGCCAGTTTAATGTTAATATGAATCCTCCGCCATAGCGGGAGAGGAAGATAAGGTTGGTGAAAAGAGCTTCCAGCCTGGCAAAAAGCACGGAACGTACTTTCTGCAAATTATATAAGATGCTGATAGGCAGCGTCATGGAGGTAGGTATGAAATTATTTCCTGCAATTGATATTAAGAACGGGCAATGTGTCAGATTGAGACAGGGCAGTTTTCAGGATGTGCTGGTATATTCTGACACCCCTTTAAAAATGGCAAAACAATGGGAAGCTGCAGGGGCTTCCTTTATCCATATTGTGGATCTTGACGGAGCTCTTGTAGGACATTCGGTTAACGATGAGGTAATCAAAAGCATCGTATCGGAGGTTAAGGTGCCGGTCCAGGTTGGCGGAGGGGTTCGGACCATTAAGGATATTGAGAACAAGCTGGCTTTGGGAATTGAGAGAGTAATTATCGGAACGAAAGCAGTGAAAGATCCTGCGTTTATCAAGGAGGCGGTTACGACCTTCGGATCCAGGAAAATAGTCATCGGTATCGATGCCAGGGATGGTATGGTTGCCATTGAAGGCTGGGAAAAGATCAGTAATTACCAGGCGGTAGCCCTTGCGATGGAGATGAAAAAATATGGTGTAAAGACCATTGTTTATACGGATATTGCGAAGGATGGCATGCTGCAGGGTCCGAATATCGCTCATACCAGGGAAATGGTTCAGACAACAGGATTAAATATCATAGCATCCGGAGGAGTATCTTCCCTGAAGGATCTGGAGATGCTGGAGGAAATCAATGTCTACGGAGCCATTGTAGGAAAAGCTTTGTATGAAAACCGGATTGACCTGAAGAAGGCGGTTAATCTCTTCGAAAAGAAACCGGTTTGATGAAGGCCATTCCCAGGCACAAAGCCGGTAGGAGGAAGCCGGCAGTTTCAGCATCCCTTCCACTTCACATAATTATGATGAATCTTTCAGGAGGTATATATAAATGTCTTACAAAAAAATCATCCCCTATATTAACGCGGAAAATGAAATCCCGGGTAATGTCTGTAAGCTGGCCAGGGAGTACTCTTTAGGGGGAGCTGACGGGCTGTTGATTTATAACTATTCGAAGGATGAAAAATCCCGTGAAGAGTTTTTGGCATTAGCGAAGGATTTGTCAAAGGAGCTCGATATTCCCTTTATCCTGGGCTGCTATGCCGGGCGTTTGGAGGACATTAAAAAGGCTCTATATACCGGTGCTGAGGCCGTATTGATAAAGTACACGCTCTTAAATGATAAGGAATTATTAAAAGAGGCAGCCGGGCGCTTCGGCTCTCAAAAGATTATCGTAGAGCTGGACATGATGGATTGTATGGATACGGAAGGTTCGGACCTATGTCATACCCTGGAAAAATACGGTGTAGGCACACTGCTCCTCAAACATGTGGCTTTATCAGACAATACCAGGGCAAAAATTGAAGCTTCACCGATTCCGGTGATTATTCGGGACAGTCTGATCCGTAACGATATCTGCAGCTTGATGAGCATTTCTAATGTGGCC
Organism: Bacillota bacterium; assembly: GCA_023437885.1. GTDB lineage: Bacteria > Bacillota > Clostridia > Lachnospirales > Lachnospiraceae > Mobilitalea. The sequence goes on from JAEZFH010000309.1 coordinate 11,732, forward strand.
GGTGTATCTACCAATTTTTTTGAGAATAAGGATCTCATGAAGGCAAAGCAGGCGTTAAAATCCGAGGGTATCCAGGTGAATACCCTTGAGAGCAAGCTGTCCTTTTCCGAGTTCAGGAAAGATTCCAATGGCCTGGTACCGGTGATAGTACAGGATTACCGTTCCAATGAAGTATTAATGCTGGCATACATGAATGAGGAAGCATATCAGAAGACTGTTCTGACGGGGCGTATGACCTATTATTCCCGAAGCCGGCAAACGCTTTGGATCAAGGGGGAAACCTCGGGGCATTACCAGTATGTGAAGGAGCTTTCCCTGGATTGTGACAATGACACGTTGCTGGCAAAGGTACTGCAAATCGGTGCCGCCTGCCATACCGGCAGCCATAGCTGTTTCTTCACCGAATTGATGAAGAAGGATTATAAGGAAATGAATCCCTTCCAGGTATTCCAGGAGGTTTATGATGTCATTACGGAACGCCGGAAGCACCCCAAGGAGGGCTCTTATACCAATTACCTCTTTGACAAGGGCCTGGATAAGATACTCAAAAAGTGCGGAGAAGAATCTGCCGAAATAATTATCGCTGCCAAGAACCCCGGCTCTCAGGAACTGAGATATGAGATCGCGGATTTTCTGTATCATCTGATGGTACTGATGGCGGAATGTAATCTGGACTGGAACGATATCACAACCGAGCTGGCGCATCGAAAATAGTGATTGAATTATTATATAAATTATTTTATACTAAAAGCTGCCGGAAGCACCGGCTCCTTTGCATGATCATTGCAGGATCTGTTGGGGTGCGTGTGACGGGACCGGCCTTTTAATTATTTAAAATAAGAATTTTTTATTACCTATAATACAGGAGGCATGAAACGTGCAAACATATGGAGTAAACGAACTAAGAAAAATGTTTCTGGATTTTTTTGAAAGTAAGGGGCATCTGGTGCTTAACAGCTTTCCCTTAATTCCTCATAATGATAACAGTCTGTTGCTTATCAATTCAGGTATGGCGCCTTTAAAACCGTATTTTACCGGACAGGAGATCCCTCCGAGAAAGCGTGTGGCTACCTGCCAGAAGTGTATCCGTACCGGTGATATTGAGAATGTAGGAAAGACCGCAAGACATGGTACCTTTTTTGAGATGCTGGGTAATTTCTCCTTCGGGGATTATTTTAAGCAGGAAGCCATTGCCTGGTCCTGGGAATTTCTTACGGAAGTAGTGGGTCTGGAGAAGGACCGCCTCTACCCCTCGGTATATGAGAAGGATGATGAAGCCTTTGAGATCTGGAATAAAGAAATCGGCATAGCTCCGGAGAAAATCTTCCGTTTTGGCAAGGCGGATAATTTCTGGGAGCATGGCGCAGGTCCCTGTGGTCCCTGCTCAGAGATCTATTATGACCGTGGCTTAAAATACGGCTGCGGGAATGAGAACTGTACGGTGGGCTGTGACTGTGACCGCTTTATCGAGGTATGGAATAATGTATTCACCCAGTTTAACGGCGACGGTAACGGCAATTACGAGGAGCTGGAGAATAAAAACATAGATACCGGAATGGGTCTGGAGCGTCTGGCAGCTGTTGTTCAGGATGTCAGCTCTATCTTTGATATCGATACCATGAAAGCAATTCGTGATAAGGTATGTGAGCTGGCACATACCCAATATCAGACTGATCCTAAGAAGGATGTATCCATCCGTAAGATTACGGATCATATCCGTTCCACAACCTTCATGGCTTCGGATGGTGTAATACCCTCCAATGAAGGCAGGGGCTATGTACTGCGCCGCCTCCTGCGGGGTGCAGCCCGCCATGGCAGGCTGCTTGGCATTGAATGCAATTTCATGGCCAAACTTGCCAAGGTTTTAATATATGGG
>JAEZFH010000332.1 GCA_023437885.1 Bacillota bacterium
AAATCCGGAGAAATAATTGAAAACACGATTATAATAAAAAGTAAAATAGCCCAAGGCATATTTTTTTGTATATATAATTTAAAATTGAATGATTTAAATACTTTCAATTCGATACCTCCAGCGGTAATTTACGAGTTAATGCTGCTCAGGCGGCTGAAACTTGCAATCTGCCGCTAGTGCATGTAATCAGCAACATTTATCAGAGAGACTGCATAAATCTCATAGTAATAGATGTTCTCATTATTTAACTCGAGTGTCCCCAAAATCGCATCGATTTGCGGGCTATAGGAACCATCTCCAAACATAATGGTTGCACGAATTAAGCTTTCATTTTTTTCTGACATTAGAATACGCTTTCCCATTTCTGCTGTAAAATCACTTGTGAAAATCCCGAATTGTGATTTATCCACATTCCCCATCCCCAGAACAGTTTCATCTGCTGCAAAGGCCTGTGGGGAATCATAGGTTAGGATGGCCTTTATGTTCGGATATCTTGTTAAAATAAGATCTACTGCTTCCTGCACTTTTGCAGCAGCTTCGCCCATAGGCAAATCAATGTTTTCCACAATAACAGCCTTTTTTGTATATTGTGTGATTAGCTCCATTCCCTCGCTGTTGTTCTTTGATTCCACACTTGTTGTAGTAGATAAAAGAGCAACCTCAACACTTCCGTCTTCTGCATCCCAAAAGGTTGCATCAATCCATCTGGCTGCTTCCTTTGCCTTTTCCTCGCCTACTGCAAATTGATCGACGACGACTTCACTGTCAAAGGATCCTTTTGTTACCTCATTACCGAAGACATGAACTTTTATCCCCTTATTACGAAGTGCCCGAAGTGTTGTTCCTACTTCACTCGCACTTGCACCGATTGGAAAAATTAAAATATGCTCCACCTTCATCGTTGCGAAATTCTCAAGAAGCTGTAATTCTTTCGCAGGATCATTGTCAGAGGATACTAACTCTGCTTCCATACCATGTGCTTCTAATCCTTCTTGAAGCCTCTCGCCTAATCCGGAAAGAAATTCATTGCCCAAGCTGGGGATAATGACACCTACCCTATGACCTTCGCGAAATTCTGTTTTTATTTCCTCCATTACTGTTATCTCTGCTTTTTCTTCCTTTAGGCTGCAGCTCGACAATAATACTGCAAGCAAACATAGCGATAATGATACTGATAATATCTTTTTCATTTTTGCCTCCATGATGCTTCTTTGCGGTATCGCAAATATTCAAACCGCGCGTCTTGTGAACATACAATACCTGTACAACAATCATATAAAATATCTATATTTGGAGAATTTACCAAAATCGCAGTTCCCTGGCAGGAGAGCTTTTGAAGGTAATCCCAAATCTTACTCCGACTTTGCAGGTCCATGCCCAACGTGGGATTTTCAATCAGAAAAAGCTTTGGTTTTGTCGCCGCCCAGCTGTAGATGAAAAGCAGATACCTGTCAACGAAAGACAATTCACTGATTTGCTCCGGGTTTCCTTCGATACTAAAATAAGAGAAAAATTCCTTTACACAATAATTTCCAAGTGATGGATCAATTAATTTGGTAATGCCGGTAAGCCTGCGATAGCGTGGCATTAATAGATTGTCCGCTATGGACAGGTTTGGAATCAGATGATTCCTGCTTAACTCAGGGATATAAACAACCTCAGGCTCACGCAGGGGTAAAGCAATACCGGATATCAAAAATTGTCCTTCATTTTCTTCTAAAAAGCGGTTCAGATATTCTATAAAATTCAAGCATAAATCAGAGGAATCATAGAAACCAATCAGCCATCCCGGATTCCATGAAAATAAGGCAGTCTTATTTGTAGTCATACATTCCAGATAATTAGCGGTTAAGTTATGCTTCATATCCTTCGGAGATTGGATTTCAAGGTGTTCGGGAGACATAAAGTAGGAAGAAACCGGCAGGAGAGAACCTTGTTCCTGGAATATTGTCTTAATATCCCGCCCATCATTGATTATTACAACTTTATCGGATAATTCCAATAAAGGATTTGGAGCATTGTCTATCACCAGAAAGGACAGCCCCTGTTCCCTTCCCTGGCGAATAATGCGCTCCAGATGCTTATAATCTTCATGGTTGTAGGTATTGCCGCTAAGATCCAGAAGCAGGAGTCTGGCATGATGTGCAAGAGCCTTCGCAATGCAAATCAGATATTTTTCGAAAAAAGAAAGATGATAAACCTTTTCCGAGGGGGAGCATTGCAGGCCAATGCTCTTTAATATCTGCAAGGTTTCATAGAATGCTGTTTTGGAATTATAAAATATCTTTCTCTTTCTGTGCTGCTTCACTAAAAAGATATTTTCACTGACAGTTAAAGCTTCTACGAGGGTTTCTTCTTGATCGACGCAAAAGAAGCCTTCGTTCCAGGCTCTGCTTTTTTCTGAATATTCTGCTTTTTGCTCATGAAAATACAAAGCTCCGGCTGTTATGCTGCAGTCTCCGGAGAGAATCATTTTTAAAAGATGTTTTCCGGAACCCCGTGAACCGATTAACGAAATAATTTCTCCGGAAAAGACAGTAAGGTTGAAATCCCTAAGGCGGCCATCCGGCAAATCTTCAGTGAAGACATGGGAAAACCGAAGTATTTCTTTCATGAATAATTATCCCTCCTGTAAAAACCTTCTGCTGAATTCTAAATCATCATAATGGGGAAGAACAATTTCAACATCGGTTCCCTTGTGTAAAACACTCATAATTCTGAGACCGTATTCTTTTCCGAAGTGTAATTGAATACGGGAATTGACATTGGTAAGTGCAATTCCATGATGAGGTTTAGAATGAGTCGGCTCATAATCCGGGTGCAATAATCGGTGATTTATTTCCTCCACTTGGTGAGAGGCCATTCCGACGCCATCGTCACTCACCCAGATATATAGCTTTTTTTCTGTCATGGTAATACGCAGGAGAATGGAGCCGCCGCCCTTCTTTTGCTCCAGGCCGTGATAAATTGCATTTTCTACGATAGGCTGCAAGATCATCTTCGGCATATGGCTTTGCAGGATTCTGTCATCCTCCAATCGGATATCCATGGAGAACTTGTTCCCGAACCGATATTGCTGAATAAAAAAATATTGCTTAATATTTGCTATTTCATCCTGTAAGGTTACAAAATCACCGCGGCTGCTGATACAGTAGCGAAAAAATCTAGAAAGATTTTCCGTCATATCGGCAATATTTTGCTGCTTACTGAATAAGGCTTCACTTCGGATGCACTCCAGGGTGTTATAGAGAAAGTGCGGATTAATCTGGCTTTGCAGTGCCGAATATTGTGCCTGCTGCTGCCGAAGGTCACTGGAAGCGGAATTACTTGCTGCATGAGATACTTTTTTAATAAAGGAAGCTAATTCAGGAGGCATTCCGGCAGGAATAGTATGTGTCATTGCATACTCCTCAGGGTCAAAGTGGGTAATCCAATAAGGAATATCTTTTTTCTTCCGTTTCATTGATGAAGACTCCTCATTTATATGTATAGTTTGCGGTAATCACTGGGTTTGATACCGGTGTGCCTTTTGAATAATTTTCGAAAGTATTTATTATCGGTATAGCCAACTGCCATAGAAATTTCAATAATGCTTTTACCCGGTTCCTTCAATAAATTCTTAGCTTCATTCATTCGAACCTGGGTAAGATAGTCATGAAAATTTTGCCCTGTGACTTTTTTAAAAACTGAACTGAAATAAACCGGAGTAAGGTTCACCTCTGCTGCCACTGCATCGAGGGATAAAGGTTCAGAAAAATGTAATTGTATATATTGCTTAGAAAGACGAATGGGATAAGCCTCCTCCTTCTCCTTTTCATTCGTACGGAGCTTCACAGCTCTAACGAAAAGTTCCGATAAAATCCCGAGGAAGGAATAGAGATTTTTGGCACGGTCTGTTCTCATAATTGCATCATTTATAAAATTTGTATCTGTATTCAAGGGAACCTCATATCCAGCAGTTGATCTCTTGCACTGTAGAGCAGAGCGGGATTTGGATAGTTTTGAAGGCGCAGATGGTTCAGCAAATCGCCGAAACATTGTTTTATTGACTCCAAATTATAAGCATCCAGCGCAGAATGAAGGATCCGCTTAATAGAAGCTGGAAATAAATCCTGAGCATAATTTTTGCTTTGCTCCGGAAGACTTGTGATCAGCTTATTCCAGCCAAGGAAAAGCTTCGCTTTTTCGTGAAGCACGGCAGCATGAAAGGAACAGGATAATTGCTCCAGCTTATTTACAGCGGCTCCTATTCCAAAGGACAGTTCAAAATTCCCATAAATATCCGATAAAGCAAAGACAGCGCCATAAAGAACGGAGAATTCATTGGATACCTGGGTGCTTTGCTCTTTGGAATAATTGAGGAAACAGAAAAAGCCCTGCTCGTGGGATACAACAAAAGCTGATACAAGCTCACCAAATATTCGTTGTGCCAGTTCAATGACTTTGCTTTGAAAGGATATATTCTCAGTATGTAGCCACGGTTGGCTTGTATTCATTAGTATAACCTGAAAGCAATCATATCGGAAATCCGTTTGATATTTCAAATTATAGTGATTTGCAGTTTCTGTCAGAGGCGTGTTAGTAAAGAATAAGCTTAAGAATTCCTTATAATGATGCTGCCGGTCTGAAAGAATAAGCTTTGACAGGATCGCTTTTTCTTCCATCTGCAAGTATCTGGATTGAAGATGCCGGCAGGTTTTTTCCAGAGTATCATTGAGCTCTTTTTGATCAATCGGCTTGAGCAGATAGTCCACGATTCCATATTGCATGGCACGGTGGGCATATTCAAAATGACGGAATCCGCTAATAATGATAAAGATGGTTTCCAAGCCAGCGCTTTTGGTCTGTTTAATTAACTCAAGCCCATCATATACGGGGATGCGAATATCTGTAATGACAATGTCAGGTGAATTCTTAAAAATACTTTTCATAGCATCCTCTCCATCATGGCAGATATCGATGATTTGGATACCAAAACGCTCCCAATCGCCTAACATTTGGATTAATTCACATACTTTCAGTTCATCGTCTACAATAATAGCTCTGTACAATTGGCTTCCGTCCTTTACTTATAGTGATATAAAGCTAGTTGTATACAGTATAGCATAGAGAAAATACGTGTTCAAGAATAAGAAAAGCCACCTTTTATTAAGAGTGTCGCCTTATGCAGCATAATGGGAGTTGTTATACTTAAAACAGCCGAAAAGGCAAATGATAATGAGGAGGTAAATTATGAACAGAAAGAAGAAACTATTGGCACTGATACTCATTGTAGCCATGCTTTGCGGTAATGCCACAGCAATGGCTGCCACGCAAAGCTATACGGTCCGCAAGGGGGACACACTCTGGCAGATTGCAAAAAGGTTCGACGTAAAATGGAGTGATATCGCAGATCAAAATGGGGTGACTAACGTTCGCGATTTAAGGATTGGCAAAGTACTGAAAATTGATGCTGATTCAAAGGATAGCAAGGGTGCTTCCGCTAAAACCACGGCGAAGCCTTCAAAACCTGTTACAAAGCCTTCAAAGAAGCCTGCAGCGAAATCTTCAGAAGAGACTAAAACGAAGCCTGCAAAAGAGCCTGCGACAAAGCCTTCCAATGATTCCTCTGCAGACAGCAGCACAGACACAGCAGCCTATACAGAATATGCGGTTTCCATTGACAATAATGGATATAAGATACCTGCGATCGTCTGTATGCCGAATGAAGCGGGTCCATTCCCGGCGGTGGTAATGCTGCATGGTACCGGCTCGGATAAAAATGAGGCAGGAGGGGGTTATAAGCTTGCCGCTCCGGAGCTTGCGAAGGCAGGAATTGCAAGTATACGAATCGACTTTGTAGGCAGCGGTGAGAGCAAAGAGGATTACATAAACTACAATTTTACCTCTGCCGTATCGGATGCCAACACTGCAGCAAAATATATCGCTGGTCTTGATGAGGTGGATGAGACACGAATTGGTGTATTGGGCTGGAGTCAGGGCGGTGCGATTGCCATGCTTGCCGCCGGAGAAAACCGCTCGTTCCAATCCGTAGTTACTTGGGCTGGTGCACCGGATCTGTCCGGCATAGGTACGAAGGAGAGATATGAAATTGCCAAAAAGGATGGTTTTTATAATTTTACCTTTGAGTGGCGCAGTCCTCTTAAGCTTGGACTTAAATGGTTTGAAGATATGTATTCCACGGATGTACTGAAGGTGTTATCTTATTCTGATGCTCCGGTATTAGCAGTAAACGGCTCTGCGGATGTAGTGGTAGCACCCTTAACTGCAGATAAGATTATTGCTTCATCAAAAAATAAGAAATCAAAAGCAGTGATTATTGAGGGCGCTGATCATACCTATAATCTTTTTACTGATAACAGGAAGCCCTTTAATGAGCTGGTGACTTTGACTGTTGATTGGTTTTCTGAAACACTGAAGCCGGTCTATACTTCTGAAACGGTAAAAATACAAAATGGTGAAAGACTGGTTCCGGCTACTATTGTTACTCCGGTAGGAGAGGGTCCTTTTCCGGCGGTTGTGATAAATCATGGGCATGGTGGAAGCCGTGAAGAGAATGGCGGCTTTGCAGGACTTGCAGAGGCCCTTGCATATCAGGGCTTAATGTCGATCCGTATGGATTTCCCGGGATGCGGCGAGAGCACAGAACCCTTCACAGAAAATTATCTGTCAAATATGATCTCTGATTCCAATGCATGCCTTGATTACATGCTGGCAAATTATAATGCAGACAAAAATAACTTGGGTATTTTTGGATACAGCATGGGTGGACGGCTCTCCCTGCTGATTGGCAGTGAGCTGAATACACCATATAAGGCAATGGGTCTTCTTGCTCCTGCAGCAGCAAATGGCAATGATATGGTAGTAGGTATTGCCGGAGGTCAGGAAAAATATAACGAATACTATAAGGAAGCCTCTGGTCCGAAGGGATATGTAGAGCATACAACCGCATACGGACAGAAGCAGCAGCTCAGCCGTGCATGGTTCGATGATTTGAAGGCTTCTACCCCACTTAAGAACATCTCCAACTTTAAGGGAAATATTCTTGTTGTTCATGGAGATAAAGATAACGTAGTTCCTGTTGACGTTAATGAGGCAGTGGCAGCTGCAGCGAATCACGGAAAGAAAATTTTAGTTCCGGGTGCGGATCATGGATATGGCTTCTATAGCAATCAGCCTGATGTTACTGAAGTTGTGGAGGATTCCTTTGCAGAATTCTTTGCACAGAACCTAAAATAAAGTATTCATACTCTTAAAGATAACAGCCACCGGAGAAAAACTCTCCAGTGGCTGTTGTATAATATAGGCTGGAGGCAGTCTGGAAAGTGATATGCTGTCCCCGTTGTAATTTTGATCTTATTAAACTGTAAAGAGGAATACTTCTAATCACAATTCTTAGACTTATTTTTTACATGTTCTCAGGTGTGTTCTCAGGCATATTCTCAAGAATAATCTCCGGCATTTCCGACAACTTCAAAAATTCTTCCGGGCTTAATCCTAATACTATATTCCGCATGATCTTCTCCAGCAATAGAAATTGGGAGGGGATTTTTAATTTTAACGATTTTTGAATGATTCTTCGTTATGTGTTGATAATAATTAAATATCCATAGCAGCAGCCGGAAGTAGCCGGCTCATATTAAAAATCGGATTGAAAATACAGCGGATTCAGGAAAACTGAGTTTTTGCAGAATGATATTAGGAGAGGTAGCGATGGAACAATACAGACTGGGAATTGATATCGGCTCAACCACGGTAAAGCTGGCATTATTGGGTGGGGAGAATCAATTGGTTTACTGCGATTACCGGAGACATTTATCGGACATCAGAAGCACCCTGCAGCAATTGGCGAAGGAATGCTATCAGAAGCTGGGAGAAATCCCGGTACGAATCTGCATCACCGGCTCCGGCGGGCTGTCCGTGTCCAAATGGCTTAATTTTACCTTTGTACAGGAGGTGATTGCCTGCAGCAAGGCAGTGGAGACCTATATCCCGGAAGCCGATATCGCAATTGAGTTGGGCGGGGAGGATGCCAAGATTACTTATTTCCGGGGTGGAATAGAGCAGAGAATGAACGGAAGCTGTGCGGGCGGGACCGGGGCCTTCATCGACCAGATGGCAGTGCTGCTGGATACGGATGCCGAGGGCTTGAATGAATATGCGAAGAAGCACCGGGTGATTTATCCCATTGCCTCCCGGTGTGGGGTATTTGCCAAGACCGACGTCCAGCCCCTGATTAACGACGGGGTCTGCAAGGAGGATATTGCAGCCTCCATCCTTCAGGCGGTCGTAAACCAGACCATCGGCGGACTGGCCTGCGGCAAGCCGATTCGTGGCAGTGTGGCATTCCTGGGAGGGCCACTGTATTTCCTCTCCCAGCTTCGGGAACGGTTCTCCAGCAGCCTGAACCTGGAAACGCACCAGGCAATCGCACCGGAGCATTCCCAGGTTTATGTCGCTATGGGAGCTGCCCTATCCTCCGGCAGGGAGCAGGAGATAAGATTAAGTGAACTGGTCAGCAGAGTAAAGAGGATCAAGGAGGGTAGCAGGGAGATTACAACGAGCGGCACGCTTAGCGAGCCACTCTTAGGCTCAGTGAAGCACCTGAAGCCTCTTTTTGCAGACGAGGAAGAATACAAGGCCTTCCGACAGCGCCATGGAGCTGCTCAGACAACAAAAAGAGAATTGGACACCTATTCCGGCAGTGCCTTTCTTGGAATCGACGCCGGCTCCACTACGACGAAGGTGGCTTTAATCGGAGAGGAGGGAGAGCTTTTGTTCTCCCATTATTCCGGCAATGAAGGGGAGCCATTGAATAAACTGATACCGGTGCTGCTCCGGCTCTATGACCGGCTTCCCCAGGGAGTCAAAATAAGCAAATGCGCTGTCACAGGCTACGGGGAGGCCTTAATGAAGGTAGCCCTCCATGCGGATATCGGAGAGATCGAGACGATTGCCCATTACAAAGCGGCAAGGCATTTCCTGCCGGAGGTGGATTTCATTCTGGATATCGGTGGACAGGATATGAAATGTCTTAGAATTAAAAATGGGGCCATTGACAGCATTCTCCTAAATGAAGCCTGCTCCTCCGGGTGCGGTTCCTTTTTGGAGGGCTTCGCCAAATCTCTGGGTCTGACGGCGGAGCAGTTTGCCCAGGAAGCCATCTTTGCCAAGGCTCCGGTGGATTTAGGAACCAAATGCACGGTCTTCATGAATTCCAAGGTAAAGCAGGCTCAAAAGGAGGGAGTGACCCTTTCGGACCTGTCGGCCGGCTTATGTTATTCTGTGGTAAAAAATGCGCTGTATAAGGTGATTAAGCTGCGAAGCGAGCAGGACCTTGGAGCTCACATCATCGTACAGGGCGGTACCTTCTATAATGATGCTGTACTAAGATGCTTTGAACTGGTAACCGGAAGGGACGCAGTGAGACCGGATATTGCCGGGCTCATGGGAGCTTACGGAGCTGCGCTGATGGCGAGGGAGCGCTATGCCAGCGGGGAAGAGAGTTCCTTCCTGACCAAGGAGGAACTGGCAGAGTTCTCTGTAAAATCGGATCACCGCCGCTGCAGCCATTGTACGAACCACTGCCTGCTTACAATCAATACCTTTTCAAGCGGTGAGAGCTATACGGCCGGTAACCGCTGTGAGCGCGGACTTGGTATGGAGGTCTCCCGGAGCAGTACCTTGCCGAATCTATATGATTACAAATACAAAAGAACCTTTGCTTATCCGCCGCTATCTCCGGAGGAGGCATACCGGGGAGTGATCGGCATCCCGAGGGTTTTGAACCAGTACGAGAATTATCCCTTCTGGTTCACTTTCTTTACGTCCCTGGGGTTTCGGGTAATCCTTTCCGATCCCTCCTCCAAGCGGCTGTATGAGAAAGGGCTGGAAACCATACCGTCGGAATCCGTGTGCTATCCGGCCAAGCTGTGCCACGGGCATATCCTGAATCTAATCGGTAAGGGTGTGGATACCATCTTTTATCCGTCGGTGGTATACGAGACAAAGGAATACCAGGAAGCGGATAACCATTATAACTGTCCCATCGTAATATCCTAACCGGAGGTAATCCGGGGGAATGTGGATGACTTGAAGCAAGGAGACCTCCGGCTGATCAATCCGTTCCTGTCCATGGACAATAAAAAGAAATTAATCCGGCGGATGGAGGAGGTACTAAAAAGCTATTCCGTCAGTAAAGAGGAGGTCAGAAGAGCGGTCCGCCTGGCAGAGCAGGAGCAGGAACAATACAAGAGGGACCTGCGGCAGCAGGGCGAGGAGGCCCTGGCATATATCCGGGAGCAGAAGCTCAAGGGAATTGTATTATGCGGAAAACCCTATCATGTGGATCCGGAGATCAATCATGGGATTGCCAGGCTGATCGTATCCTATGGTATGGCTGTACTGACGGAAGACAGCATTGCGCATCTCTCCCCTTTGCGGCAGAAGCTCCGGGTTGTGGATCAATGGGTATACAATTCCAGGCTGTACCGGGCCGCTTCCCTGGTGGCGGAGGTACCGGAGCTGGAGTTGATACAGTTGAATTCCTTCGGCTGCGGATTGGATGCGGTAACCTCGGATCAGATTTCGGAGATTCTGGAAGCCGGAGGCAAGCTTTATACGATGCTGAAGATTGACGAGGGAAATAATCTGGGGGCAGCAGGGATACGAATCCGCTCCCTGAAGGCAGCAGCCAGAGAGAGGGATATGCAGGGGGAGGGATTGGGAAATGAGCAGTGTATTGC
>JAEZFH010000350.1 GCA_023437885.1 Bacillota bacterium
ATACCATTCATTACCGCGGACCGTAATACTATGATTGCTTTTCAGCCTCTTCTCTCTGCCTGATGGAAGTAATGTTTCCCCCTGCATTCTCAAAAATTCTGCAAGATCATCACTGTTGGCACGTTCCTTTTGTTCTTCTGTAAAATGAATATAAGTACCCATAGCACCCCTCCTATTGTTTTCTGCTGCCAATACGATAAAACGCCATCCTTCTTACCGGACAGCGTATTAAATAAGGTTTCATGTTCTGTTTTACTGATTGGAAATAACTTAGATTTTGTTTTGTCTTATGATTTTTCTTCATATGCAGACCCCTTTTTTAGTATAATCATGAAAACAACCCCTAAAGGGGCTATCCGTACCTTTTATTAAATTGAAATCTCCTGCTCCCTATCGTTTTGCTTATGACCTTGCGCCACTTTCTTTTCTCGAAGTTTCCGCAGCCGTTTGCTGTCAATTTTCATCTCTGCATTTGATTTTTGGAATGTCATATTTTCTTCAAAGATTCTGCCCATATAATGCATTATCCTAGAAATACCAAGAGCCACAGAGGGTTGCTTGAACTTATCCATATTTTTAAGAAGTATTTTTGCATAATCATTTCCCTGCTCTGCCGCTTTGGTAAGCCACATTATTGCGAGTTCTTTATCTTTTGAAACATCTTTTCCAAACAGATACAACTTTCCCAAAGTATATTGGGCAAACTGATTGCCTTGCTCCGCTGACTTCATAAGATAAATAACTGCCTGATTTATGTTCTTTACCACACACTTTCCTTCAAGATATATTTTACCAAGTGCATATGATGCCAATGATCTGATTGAAATACAATCTTTGCTATCGTCCTGTGCTATTGTTTTTAAAATTTCGATTGCTTTCTGTACTTCGACTGCGATTGGACTATCTTCACTTAGAATTAATCTTGCCAAGGCATAACCGGCAAAAAGATTTCCCATTTTTAACGATTTTTTATAATACTCCTTTGCCCTCAATATATCCTTATCAGTGCCAATACCATTTTGAAGCATCCATCCTAATCGGTATTGTATCTTATCGTCATGGCTTGTCTTCTCCAGAATTTCAAAACCATAGAAAGCTTTTTGAAAATGTTGCTTACTTTTCATATCATCCTTTTCCGTCCCAATACCATCCCGATACATTTTAGCAGCTTCAAAATCAGCATAAGGAAACCTTTGCTTTGCCGATTTTAAATACAATGCAAAGGCATTTTGAAAATCCTGTTCTACTCCTTGACCACGGTGATACAAAGCTCCAAGGGAATATTGTGCATACTTATATTTTTTCTCTGCCGATAACCCAAACCACTTGGCTGCTGTTTGATAATCCCTCTCTGTTCCCAGTCCAGCCGCAAACATTTTTCCGATGCGATACTCCGTGTATTTCCAAGCCTTTCTTGCTTCCACTTCTTGAAATCCGGCAAGAGCTTTTACATAGTACTCATTTGCTCTTTCCGCATTTTTTTCTACACCAAGACCATCTACGAAAATCCTACCCAGATCATAGATTGCAAGGACATTTCCTTTTTCTGATTCGACGGTAAGCTGTTTTCGTGCTTCATCAAAATTCTGTGAGATATCCTCTGTTCCAAATAAATAATCACGGGCTAGTTTGTATTCGTCCGTCCACTTTACAAAAAAATTTAGATTTTCATCATTAGAATGGTCATCTAACTCATCAGCTGTCGGTTCATAATCAGAATTGTTAAAATCTTCGCTCATCTCAAAAGGAGCTGTTTCACTTAAGACATCATCTGGATTCTTCTCATCTGCACTGAATCCTTCAGTAATATCCAATGTCATATTTGACAGATTGTCAGCTTCAGTAATAATCATGTTTTTGATAGACTTGAATTCTTTCTGCTGTGACAACGGAAGCCTGTCCGGAAGTTCATCCATATAACTATGTAAGACCTCTTCACGCATCGCATACCACAGTTCATAAGCCTTGGCCACCACCTCTTCCTTTGAAAGCTCATCTGCAATCTCATCTACAACAACTTTCAGACTCGGCTGTAAGTATCCATAGACTTTTTTACCTGTAGTTGTTTTTAATCTTTCAGACAGAAACAGAAAAAGTTCCTCAATTCTTGGATTCTGAACATTACCAGATTTCATCTCGACAATAAGTTTTTGGAGTACTTCCTTACTATCACTTTTAAGCTGATCCCGTCTTTGCGTCTGCTCTGCATAGATTAGTTGCATCTCATTTTTGAAGATATTTTTTACAAGCCCTGACTTCATTTTTTCAATTCCCTTTTTCGTCAGGTATCCATCCGTAGGATTAACTGAGTAGCATACCATATGGACATGCGGATGATGGCTCTCATTATGAAATGCAGCATACCATCTGAAGTTTTGAATCGAAATTTTCATACTTTCCGCAATCTCAGGGATATAGTAAGAAAGCATATTGTGCCATGCTTCTGCTTTATCAAATCCGGTACGTACCGCATCTTCCCGCCTTAATGAAATGATAGGTATCCACACATTTCCTGTATGGTTGGCAACCTCCTCTGCAATTCTGCTTAGTACGATTTCATCATCTCCGCCCGTAAATAAACCATGGGAACCCATCCGTTCTACTCTTGGGCGGTTGGCGATATAATCCATGTAATTTTTTCGCTGCCCGATTTTATCCAGGT
>JAEZFH010000392.1 GCA_023437885.1 Bacillota bacterium
ATATAATATTGCGGAGGATAAAAACAGCAAGGCAGAGAGATATGCCACAAGAACGGACGAAATCGGCATTATGGCAAAGGCAACGCTGACTCTTCAGGGTAATCTTCGATTCCTGATCGAGAATATCGCCCAGTCGGCAGAGCATATCGCGTCAGCTTCAGAGGAACTGACTGCTACCTGCCAGCAGGCAGCTCATTCCGCCAGCGAGGTGGCCTCCGCGGTACAGGATATTTCCTCCGGTGCAGCAGACCAGGCCAATGATACGGAGAGGGGAGCCTCGGAAGTTGAATTGCTTGGGAAGCTGATTGAAAAGGATACAAGGCTGATCATGGAATTGAATGATTTGACAGGGGAAGTGGAAAAGAAAAAGAATGAAGGTCTGGAGGTATTGGGTAAGCTGATAGAGAAAACGGAAGTTGCAAACCATACCTCCGTGGATATCAGCAATATCATCCTGGAAACAAACAGGAGTGCCCAAAAGATCGATAATGCCAGTCAGATGATTTTAAATATCGCCAGCCAGACAAATCTGCTGGCCCTGAATGCGGCAATTGAAGCAGCCAGGGCAGGAGAAGCAGGAAAGGGATTTTCCGTAGTAGCGGAGGAGATCAGGAAGCTGGCGGAGCAGGCAAATCGTTTTACAAGTGAGATTATCCGTGATATTGAGGAACTTACCGGAAAAAGCGAATATGCTGTGAAAACGATGGCTGAGGTCGGGACAATTATGAAGGAGCAGACCGACAGCGTAGACATTACAAATTCAAAATTCATAGGAATAGCCGGAATAATCGGGCAGTTGAAGGAGCTGATCCGGCAATTGAATGAGTCCAGTGCGGAGATGGAGCAGAAGAAAGATGAAATTGTGGGAGTGATTCAGAATCTTTCTGCGATATCCGAGGAGAATGCAGCCGGTACCGAGGAGGCGACGGCATCCATGGAGGAACAAACGGCGTCCATGAGTGAAATTGCGAATTCCAGTGAGAGCCTGTCCGGCCTGGCAGAGGAGATGAACCGGTCCATATCCAGGTTTCAGATGTAAACAGAAAGGGGCTCTTGCCAAAGCAGTTAAAATTATAAATTAAATATTTTCTCATCATATCCTGTGATATAATGGAAATAAGATGCTGCAGGCTTGCCGGAAAGCATGCGCTTGAAGCAGAGTTGATGGGAGGATAAGGGAAATGATACGCCTGGATGATGAAAAAAAGTGGATGCCGGTGTTTCAAAAAAATGCACACCGTTACCTGAGCAGGGACGAGTATGAGGAATACGCGGGACTTTCCGAAAAGGAATTGGAGGAAGGGCTGAAAGCATTACTGGAAAAGCCGATTGCAAGCTTTACGGTTCTGAATGAGCTTTACTTCAGAGCCAGATGGGATGAAGTGATTGGCATGGCATACCGCGGGGATGAGCTTAGCCTGCTGGAGGTAGCGACCGGGGATGCGGATATGATCCCTCAGGTAATGGGGAGAACCCGGCCGGGCAGCCGCTACATAACTGCCAATATGAATAAGCTTTTGAATCAAAGCCTTTTGGAGAAAACAAAGGATTTACCGATTACAATGGAGTTAATTGAGGATGATGCCGCCTTCATTGACCGTCATGTCGGGGAAGCGGTGGATATGATTGCCTTCCAGCATGCCGTGAATGATGTCATACAGGCCATCCTTTGTGACCGCGAAGGAATCGATACCATATATTCCGACTGGATGGAGACTCTGCCGACAATGATTACCATACTGCAGAGGGAGGTTAAGGACAAAACTTTGGAGCAGCATGCCAAAGACAGCTTTCTGGGATTGATCCGCAGCTTGGTAAGGGTCCTGAGGAAGGGCGGCTTGGTTGCCATGAATCATTATATGTTCCAATTGGATCTGGATTGGGGGTATCCCGCGGATTTATTTGAAAATATGCTTCCAATAGTAAGAGGGTGGCTGAAGGAGATAGAAGAATGCGAGGAGATTTTCTTTGAAGGGTTCCATTCCAACTGGTGGATCTTTTTGAGGAAGAAATAGACGGATTGCCGGAGAACGGCAGCAGATTGCTTTTCCAGCAGTAATTGAAGCTGCGCTCCGGCAAGGGCTTAACCGGGCAGGGGATGTAATGATCACATCCCCTGTTTTCATATGAATGATAAAATAGGAGCTGTAATTCAATGGAGCATCCGGAGACCATTTATTCGGCTTCAGCCGGAGTGCGGATGTTAATTGCGAGCAGGGGGAAATCGTATGAATGCGCGCAGCAGAGGGGACACTGGCTGATAGCCGGGATAACACATCTGACAGAATGAGTCCGGTGTAATAGACGAGCGTTGTATAAGATAATTACTTTGAGAGATGGACGTCAAGCATTTATGGTAATATGTTACAAATAAATATTGGCAATATGATTTATATCATATATAATTGACAAAAATGCTTGGGCGTGATAATCTAGAAGAGGATTATATAAAAATAAATAAGCAGATTAGCGCGACGTTAGTGCTTTTCTATTCTTAGAGTGATGGTAGCTCCTTGAATATTCAAGGGGCTATTTGTGCCCAAAAAACAATAGAAGGGTGGTTGCGGTTTGATTGAATTAGATGAAAAGAAAAGGATTATACAGGAATTTGTACCCGGCAAGCAGGTTACGCTTGCGCATATTATAGCAAATCCGGTACCTGCCCTGTATGGCAAGATGGGGTTGGTGAACGCAGAAGGAGCCATCGGTATATTCACGATAACGCCTTCGGAAGGTGCAATTATAGCCGCTGATGTAGCAAGCAAAGCAGCGAATGTGACCATCGGTTTTGTCGACCGGTTCAGCGGATCACTGGTGATTACGGGAGATGTCTCCGCAGTGGAAGCGGCGCTGCATGATGTAATACACATGCTCTGCTCCGTGTTGGGATTTGCATCAACCTCGATTACGAAATCTTAAATACTAAAATTTAGAAGAAGGACATACAGTATAGTACAGGCATAAACTAATTTTGAGGACGGGTATGGTACGTGAATGGATAATAAAACAGTAATATTGATTGGCCGCTCCACGGCCGGCAAGACAACCTTCTGCCAGCGTATCAATGAGGAGGACCTCATATACCATAAAACCCAGACCATACAGGTGGTGAACGGAAGCATCATTGACACACCGGGAGAATATTTGGAGCGCGTCAGAATGCGGGGCGCCCTTACGGTAGCTTCGGCAGACGCAGACCTTATCCTGCTGGTCCAGGATGCAACGGAGAACGGAACCATGTTTCCGCCGGCCTATGCCAGTTCTTTTGCAAAGACGGCAATCGGGCTGGTTACCAAGGAGGATATTGCAACAGAGGCCCAGGTGGCCGAGGCAGTACGGTTTCTGGAAATGGCGGGAGCGGAGAGAGTATTTGTAATCAGCAGCGTTACAGGCACTGGGTTTGACAAATTGTTTCAGTATTTAAGTTTTCTGGAGAAGAAGGAAGAAAAGTGACCTGTGTTATAGGATTGACATCGAACGGATTATCCCTTAAGAATTTTCCAAGCATTGTATTATTCGTGGCAAAGCAGAAAATCAGTTAGAAATAATGGGAGGTAAAGATGGCAAAGGAAGGATTAAGTGTTGTTGTAATTGACGATGAACCGATCACCAGAATGGACCTGATGGAAATGCTGGAGAGCAAGGGCTGCCATGTGCTTGGAGAGGCAGGGGACGGCTTCGATGCCATTGAGCTTTGCAGGAAGAATAACCCGGATCTGGTATTGTTGGATATTAAGATGCCCTTGCTGGACGGAATATCGGCAGCCAGAATTATACATGAGGAAGGCCTGGCAGAGACCGTTGTATTATTAACCGCTTATAATGAAAAGGAATTTATCGAAGGGGCCAAGAGAAGCGGAGTCGGAGGCTATCTGGTAAAACCCATCGATGAGAAGTCATTGATACCGAGCATAGAGCTGGCAGTAGCAAGAAGCAGGGAGATGAAAAAGCTGCGGCAGGATTTCAAAGAGGTATCCGAGCGGCTGGAGAATCGTAAAGTAATAGAAAAAGCAAAAGGAATTATTATGAGCCAATGCAATCTAAGTGAGCAGGACGCTTATGACTATATCAGGAGTGTCAGTAAGAAAAAAGAAATATCAATGAAGAGGGTTGCAGAAATCATACTGATGAAGGCGGGAGCTTAAGCGGATATGGATATTATCTATGAGCTTTGCAAGCAATATACTGATCTGACCGATGACGAAATCGGAAGCATCAGGATTATGTCGACCGTCCTTCAGTCTCTGGCCAATCTGGAAGATGCGGATGTGTTCATCGACTGCCCCGCAGATCACGGAGATTCTGTGGTTGTCGCAGAGGCAAAGCCTTCCGGAGTGCCGTCCTCCTATAAGAACAGTGTTGTCGGTATGATGGCAAAGAAGGAGAATGAACCGGCAGTAGCCAGGACCGCCCGGCTTGGGGTTCCCACCAAGCACATGAAAGCGCTGACCCAGGAGAATACTTATGTAATCCAGTCGGTGGAGCCAATTAAGAACGGGGATAAGGTGATCGGAACACTCATCCGGGAAAAGCGGATGGAGGAACAGTATACGATCGGTGACCGTCTCCAACTGTCGGAGCAGAGCTATAAGACCATAGCCAATGTGCTGACCCATA
This sequence comes from Bacillota bacterium, assembly GCA_023437885.1. Classification (GTDB taxonomy): domain Bacteria; phylum Bacillota; class Clostridia; order Lachnospirales; family Lachnospiraceae; genus Mobilitalea. Next base: position 4,618 of record JAEZFH010000392.1, read on the forward strand.
TGGGGAATGAAAACAGCTGGCTGACAGAATGCATTGAAGAAGCATTGCTTATGGTGAATCAGGAGGGAGTGGTTACCTTCCGTAATTCCATAGCAAAGGATTTGTACCATAATCTTGGATATATTGAGGATGTGCTGGGACAGTCCTATGAGAATTTCTGCCTGATCAAATCCGACCAGGGCAAGGAAAAGCCTATGAACGGAAAACAGAAAAATATATTTACCGAGATAACGGTGGGCAAGTACACACTCAGTATCAGCAACATCTATCTGGGAAGGAACGATGTGGAGTTTGCCGTAATCATCCGGGATATGACCTGGATGCGTGAGCAGGAGAAGGAGCTCATTCTCAAATCGGTGGCAATTAAGGAGATGCACCACCGGATTAAGAATAATCTGCAGACAATTGCATCCCTGCTGCGTCTTCAAATCAGAAGGACGGAGAACGATGAGACAAAAATCGTACTGAAGGAGACGATGGACCGCATCCTCTCCATCTCCGTAACACACCAGCTGTTATCCCAGAGTGGTATCGATTATGTAAAAATCGGAGATGTCATATTGAATATCAAGAACAATGTGACCCGGTATTTTTATCAGCCCCAGTACAATATCGAGGTTCTTCTGGAGGGCGATGATTTTGAGGTGGAATCGGAGATTGCAACCTCCGTAGCGTTGGTGATTAACGAATTGCTCCAGAATTCCCTGAAATATGCCTTTGCGAAGTGGGATACCGGAACGGTCAGGATTAATGTGACAAAGGGTTCCCTGTATTCCAGGATTAAGGTATCCGATAACGGGCGGGGCTTCGATGTGGAGAATGTCAAGCAGGAAGGATTGGGTTTGAAGATTGTCCAATCTTTGGTGGAGGATAAGCTTCACGGTAATTTGAAAGTGAAATCGGGTAAGCATGGTACAACGGTTACCTTTGATTTTTTGAATAAGACAATTGATATCGTCGGTGTGACGTAGCATCGGCGTAGGAACTGGAACGTTGAAGTCCGGAGCAGCAGTATTCCTGGGG
>JAEZFH010000398.1 GCA_023437885.1 Bacillota bacterium
ATATTGTACGTTCCTCAATCAACATTTCAGATTTTCTTTATGTCACGGTGCCACCGGATGAAAAAATGTAATGCTATAATTCGAACAATTTTTTCCGCCATCATCCAATGTAATATTTAATGTTTAATCTAAAATCTAAGTTAGCAAAATCTAACGATCTGCTTACATCGGGGATCTGGCCTATTGTCAATAACCTTATCTTTTGAATTTGCACAAGCCTTTCTGGTTAAGGTCTGGATTTTCACGATTAAAACTTGCATATGCACAGTACCAGCATTGATGGATTTGAACCATGCTGCCATTTCGCGCTCTCCAAAAAGAGCAGCCATCCCTTGTGTCAATTTGGATTGCTTTGAGTTTCTGTTCAACCTCACTGGTTCGGTCTGTCAAAACATTCATATTCCAAGCCTCCCAACTTTTATAGGTAGATCTTAATCTGCACTGTAGATATGAGCCGGAGACCAGCAGCTCATAGGTACAAGCTCTTATAAGTAGGGTAACATTTTTTATCAATTCTGAGGAAAATCTTGCATAAAACGTCTTAATTCTACGTAAAATGTCATTTAGGCATAAAAAAGCACCTATTGTTGCACCTATTGTTATTCATTACATCTTAACCGGATTGTCAGCCCGAGGCAGACAGCCGCAAAAAAAGAGCATCACATAATAACTATAAAGCTATTAGCGACGCCCTTTGGGAATAGAAGCAAAAGCAGATCTATAACGGTTCATAATCGGTTGCCTTCACTTCTTCAATATTATGAATAACTGCAAGAAAAAATACGCATTATGTATTATCTTTTGATATGAATTGGAAGCTTAGTGTGCTTCCCTTCCGGCTAATTGTAGGATTATTTGGGTAATAAACACATCGCCCTCCTGTACAAAACGGAGCATCCCACCGTACCTTTGCACAATCGTGGCTACACTTCGGGTACCGGAACCGCCGCCTTCCTTTGTCGTGAGGGGCAGCCCAGCGTCATTAAAGGCTGTTTGTACCGCTGCACTGTTGCGCAGCTCCAGCCGTAGGCTTTCATGATCCGTATACACTGTCAAAGTGATGTAGGCACCATATTCTACCTTTTCACAGGCTTCACAGGCATTTTCCAGAAGATTGCCGAACAATTCGCCGGTTTCCGGAGCGGTGAGAGGTAACTGTTCCGGAATATTGACCTCAGCTGAAAAGGAAATGCCACTGTTCACTGACCGCCTCGCATAGCGGCGAATAACCGCATTCACTACAACATTTTCACAGTACTGCATCAGTGTTGTCTCAACAATAAGTGAATCGTGCTGGAGCAGATACTCCCTTGCACCATTCACATCACCACGTTCTAAGTAATCCACCAGAAGAGCATTATGATGCCGCATATCATGGCGATTCTGCTTAGCCAAATTCACAAAAGACTCCTGTGCAACAAGCTCCGTCTGCAAAAGCTCCTGCTGAGCGATGGAACGCAGCCTTTCCTCACGTAGGATATGTTCCTTGGAAATGATGGACAGAGTATGACAAATCGAGATATAGGCCGCCAATGTAATTGCAGTAATCAATAGCATAGGTATTGCCTGCTCTGTCAGAGTCACCAAAACATCATCGCTAGTGATGAAGTAATAGGTGTAAGTAACCCAAACAGCAAGGGCCAGATAGAAGAACACATTCCAGTGCTCCACCATCTGGCGGTAGAGCGGACGTACAAAGTATCGGAGTAACCAGTAAAAAAGCAAGAATAGCACAAAACGTATTGGCACATTTGCATAGAGCGGATAAGGCAGCTGCTCCGAAATCACGAAGCCGATCACGACGACCATAGCGCTGATGTTTTGGAGCGTGATATAACTGAACAGCCATTGCATGAAGTTATCCTTGAACAACGGCTTGATTACAAAGCAGAGTACCGCGAACAGTATTCTTTCGAACTTTGCCAGTAGAGTTAAATTTCCGCTGATATAGCAAAATATGGCTGTACCAAAGTCAATACTAAGAATTCCCAGCATAGCCAAATATGTCACTTTTTTACTATACTTAGGTTGTAGCAGTGTGAGCATCAGCACTAAGTTCATGGTTGTACCTACAGCACCTCTTAATATATGCGGTAACAGCTCAATCATATCCTTCCTCCCTTAGGAAACATATAGGCAAAATAACGATCGGTAAATTCTCGGAAGGTTCCCCTAGCCAAGGGAAGCTCCTGCCCGGAGCGCATAATTATTCTCTTAGGCTCTACGGTACGGATCACTTTTTGATTCACGAGATAACCCTTGCAAGGGCTGACAAACTGCCCCGGTGACAATTCCTCGAGTGCAGCCTGCTGCTGTGACAGTGATTCCCGTGTTTCTTCGCTTCCTCCATCCTTCAGATAGACTGTCTGGGCATGGTTACGGCTCTCAATCCAAAGAATTTCATTCAATTCTATTGCTCGCGTGCCTCCGCCGGTCAATTTGAGAGCAACCTTTTGCTCCAGTCCTGTACTGAATTGTACCCTTACTCTGTTAAGCGCTTCACTTAGCTGCCCCTGAGTGAACGGTTTCAACAGATAATGGGCAGCTTTGAGAGCAAAGGCCTCCACTGCAAACTCATCGCTGGTAGTAAGGAAGATAATTTCGCATTTATCCCCACGTTTTCGGATTTCCGCCGCCACCTGAATGCCGTCAATCCCCGGCATACACACATCCAACAATAGGATATCAAAGCCGCCGGTCTTGTCCAGACTCTCCAGGAAAATCAATGGGTTATTGTATGTAATAATATCAATCTTTTCTTCTGGGTGTTCGTTAAAATACTGCTTAACACCGGATTTTATTTTTTCCAAATGATCTGGTATATCATCACAGATTGCAATACGCAGCATAGTTCACTCCTCATTTCCACGGTTACATCCGCTTCCACTTTTTTTATCCTTTGTCAAAGCTTAAGCTATTATATATCGATAAGTTCGTTTCTACTATATTATATTCTATTGTCCAACTGTTATCAATCGGGTAATCAATGATTACCTTTCCACCTTATTTATTTCATCTTCGATATTCGTTAGGCTTCCTTTCGTACCTTCGTTCGATAAGTGCATTTCAAAGCTTTTCGTTTCATCTACAATTACATCTCCATTTTGCAAACGCAGCTCCAGCAAATGTCCACCCTTTGTCCTGTCCTCGGATATAAAATGCATATGATATCCGGAGACATTTACACCTCCGATATATTCAGGACACCAGACTACAACTACAGTTCCTTTTACATCATGAAACTCAAATATTGATTGATCCTTGGTTACCTCCGATAAGATAGGATAGGGTTTCTCTTGCTTCGGAACGGATCTTGTTTTAATATAATCAAATTCAGCATCAATACGAAATACATAGAATAAATCTGTGTTTGTAATGAACATATCAAGCTGTTTTTGTAATGTATCTATGCTGTCAATACCTGTAAGCTTTTGAGAAGTGTCTTTATCAAGCATTGTAACCGCAGCAAAGGGAGTGGTCACCTCATCCTCGACTTCTATCACTTTGCCCTCCGCATCTATTCGATAGACCTCTCCATTCAGTACAATCATTTCACCATCAAGCATATCAAAGGTTCCTAATCCTATGTTTCCGTTCTTCTTCAACTCTCCAATCGTAACGAATCCATCATAATTTCCTGATAATAAAGAATTGATTACAGACACCTGATATAAAGTATCCTCCGTCTTGGATGTATCGAATTTTTTCGCACAGCCTGCAGATATCATGATTACGCAAAAGTATACTAATATACTTATATATTTTTTTAATTTCATAAATTCACCTACACATTCTCTATTTTGTCATTTTGTTATCACCAGAAGCAAGCATTTCCCTATCCAATAGCTTTAAATTATCGGCTGTCAGTACGATTATCATGACCTGCGCATGGGAATTGACTGCTGTGAGCAGAAAATCCAGTATCGGCTCTGCTGCAAGTACCAGCACCATACCCTCTGCCGGAATACCAAGCTGTAAAAACAGCGCGGAATAAGCCATATTAGTACCTCCGGCAACCGGTGGGGTGGCGATAGTCAGAACTGCGGATACAAGGACAAGCAGCACCAGCCACAACGGCGTAATCGGTAAGTCATATGCTGCGGCGACGCATAGCGCAGACACACTATAAATGATGCAGCCGGTGGGCTTAAAAAGTGTCTGTGCAAGAGATACACTGAACCTCGCGGCTTGACCCGCTATACCCAGATGTTTCTCACAGATTTCTAGCCTTAAGGGGAAGCTGGCTGCAGAGGATGCAGTACTGAAGGCCACAAGAAAAACAGGAAGTGTTTTTCGAAGCAGGGTGCCGATGGAAACGTGACAGCTCACACAGACGACGATGGTAAATACCAGTGCTAATAGTAGACATAGAACAACGACCAGTATCAGTATTTTAACTGCCCCACCCAGCTTAGAAGCATCCGATGTAACCGTCAGTCCGTAAAAGGTCACGAACACTAACAGTGGGATGAGCCGATTGATGCCGCGCATCAAAAGTGACACCATATCCTCTGCCTGCCGCATAACATCCGACAAACCACCAGCCCGTTCGCCAAGGATCAGCAATGCAACACCAAAGCTCATCCCTAGCAAAATCAGCTGTAGGGCATTTCCTTCCAAAAACGGAGCAACCAAATTCGTAGGGATCATTTGAAGCACAAGATTAAAAATAGCTTGAAACCCGACAGCTTCTGTACCACCTTCCCCGGACAATGGAAACAGCCACCCTACCACTGCGACCGACAAAGCGGAAACCACAAAGGTCAGCCCTAAAAAACGCAGTAGAAATTTCTTTCCGATCCGACCCAGTGCAGCCACGTTTCCAATTCCTAAAATACCGGTACAGATGGAAAGAAAAATCATAGGCATTGCAACACCCGTGAGTAACCCTAAGAGGATTTTCAATGTTGGCATGGCGAGTTGCTCCGATAAAAACTGCTGTGCGTTCCATGGCAGGCGCATGGTCAGAAGACCAAAGATTATAGCTAGCATACCGGCCGATGCAACCCACGACAGTTGATTGACCTTTTTTCCCGGCACCTGAAAATCAACTTGATTTACTCCTTTGATATAGCGGTAAATCGGCGATAAACCCAGGCTCTCCAGAATAACGTTACCTGCAGCGTCCAGCTCATTGTCCTCGAAATCGGTATTCGGATTTACACTGGGGCCGACGACAGACACGCGAATACTTCTCTGCCCGGGCCGGATACAATACTGAACAGTGCATAGGTCTGCACTTCCCGGTGTATTCCTCCAAAGATTTAAGACATCCTCAGCTGCAAGGCGGATACGAAGAGCTTTCCGACGTCCCATAATCTCCTGTAGCAGTGTGTTGATATGTATGCTGGCGGCGTCAATTCCTTCGTTTGTTAAAGGAAAACTCAATTTACTTGTATTTTGTCTTTTCAATACTTCTATGTCCTTTCTTCAATCGTCAGCTGTAATAGCTATCGTAACATATATTGGTACCTCTCATTCCTTTGATTAATCCATTATCTTTTGTAAATTTACAGAGGCCCTTATATAAATCATTCAAATCAGTTGAGACCACACCCTGATTACCTACTACGATATATGTAGAGTAACATTTTGAAATCACTCTGAGTATAATTTTTCGTAAAATGTCATAATTTAACGTAAAATGTAATTTAATTATGAAAAACCCCTGTTGAAATTCTTTCCTTCTGCATAATAAAAAGGCTTGCATCCATTCCGATACAAGCCAAATCCATATTTTATACTAGCTTCAAGCAAATCTATTTATTAGTTATCTATAATTACTTTTCTATCTGCCTTCCCATCTGATCCACCTTATAATCTCCGGTATAAATCAGTTGCGAAACCGGCACAATCTCGTACCCTTTCTCCTGAAGACCGATGATGATCTTATCAAGAGCTTCTGCAGTATACTGTGTACCGACATGCATTAACAGGATCGAGCCGTTTCCTAACTTTCTATTGTCAACAGTCCTATCGAGGATACTATCCACCCCGTAATCCTTCCAGTCGTAGGAATCAATATTCCATTGTATCGTATAATACCCGCACTCTCTTGCAATCCCTACCAGGGTATTATTATATGCCCCATAGGGAGCGCGAAACAGCTTCATCTCTACTCCGGTCAGCTTCTTCACCTGTTCATGGGTCTTTGCAATCTCCTGGATGCATTCTTTCTTCGACAGGCGGGTCATTTCCTTATGCTTTTCGCTATGGTTGCCCAGATCATGGCCTGCTGCCGCTATCGCCTTCACATCCTCCGGATATTGATTTGCCCATTCTCCGGTAAGAAAAAAGGTCGCTTTAAGCTCATGCTTATCAAGAATGTCCAGAATCCTTTGAATATCATCGTTAGCCCATGCCACATCAAAGCTGAGTGAAACCCTGGGGTCTTCGCATTCAACACTATGAATTGGCAGATCATTCCTGGTACTGAGGGTTGTGACGGTAATTGCTCCCGGAATCAGCTTCATGCCGAAGCCGACTATCATTATTATGCTTAATACCACAATTCCCACCTTAACAAATAAAGATGCATTGGTAACAAAGTATGCATCGGTATCCTTAACTTCCTCTTGCTGACCGGACAACTCCAGCTCCTGCCTTGGTTCTGCTCCGATATAAATACCTGACTTGTTTACCATAGTCCCTCCAGAAGAATCCTATGTTAATACAATATATTGGCAGAGCAAGTACAACATTCGCTAAATACCAGACGAAAAATGATTGGCAGATATACAGCGAATGTTGTCCTGTGGCGATATACTATTTCAGTGCACCGCTTGAGTTCAATACGGAGGTACTATATAAGAACAATACATCCTGCCGGTCAAAGGTGAGGTAATTCTCCAGCAGATCGCTGCTGATATACCGGATATCAACCAGGGTAACCTTGGAATACTCCTCCAGCAGAAGCGGCGAAAGGCTGCTCCCAAAGGAATCACGAAATATTACCAGCTCCTTTGATGCATCCGCCTGCGGATTGCTGACCACCAACAGCGGTGCCGCACCGGAGAGATATACATCATAAGGATCATTGCCGGTAAGCTTCTCCGTATCATATACCGGAGTTATTTTATTCGTTTCCGCATTATATACAGTGCATCCGTCGATGATATCGCTGGTCAGATAAATCAAGGTGTCCGGCTTCATCGGCAGGGCGGCGTGTCCGTAATACACCCCATAAAAAGGATTTGGAACCTTAACCTCGGTATACTCTCCGGATATCCCTTGCTTCCCCATGGCCGTTCTGATGACGTTGGCCGCTATCCTGAGTCCTTCCTGCTTCCAATGAATGTCCGTCCTATAATAGTCTTCCACCGTTAACGCATCCGTGATATCGATATATTGCGCAAAATCCAGATCAGATTTCATCATATCAAAAAGCTTCTGATAATCCAAGGAGGGGTATCCGTTTTCTTGGGAGAGAAAGTAACCCTTGTCCGGAACCACCGAAAAATAGATGCTGACCTCCTTATTCATCATATATTTTTGGTAAAGATATCCGAACTTCTGTGCCGCCTTTTGGATTGAAGCCTCATTCAAGGGGTAATCCAGTTTTACCGCATAGCCGTCCTCAATATATATACCGTTATTGTCCTTCTGACCCAGAGGGTAGAACCTGGTATAGGCCTTGAGGGTCCGGAAGAAAAAGCGGTATGGAAACTGATCCTTGGCATATTGCTCAAAATCTTCCATAAAATCCGCAGAAATCAGCTTCTTAATGCTGATCTCCGGAAACTGCTCCAACTTTCTTCTCTCACTTACAGACGTTTCCTGGGGTGGATGAAACCAGGACAGCAGTGTTATAATAACCCACACACTCCCTATCAATATGACCGCCAATCTGTTCACCGTTCTCTCCTTCATCCTGATCACCCCCTAGAATCTAAAATATAAGAATGGATTAAAGGAAGCATCCACCAGATATGCTGCGGCTAAGATAAGAAGAACAGCACAAACAACCGGTTCCATTGCTTTTTGCACGGTATCTCCGAGCCGCGTTCTGCTTAAGCTTTGACACAGCATTTTCGGCAAGGGGGTGCTGCCAATCACGGCGATCAGCAATACCACCAGGTAGCTCCGGAAATAATAAGCGGACTGGATTCCCGAAAGCGGGAGCCCCTTCATTCCCAGCATCGCTCCAATTCTCTCCACTGCTGCCGTCAAGCTCGGAGCATCAAAAATCACAAAGCTGATTATTACGAGGAAAATGACATAAAGATGCGATAAGGCACCGGGAATTTTCTTCAGAATTTTTCCGATCCATAGCTTCTCCAGGATTAAGAGCAGGGCAAATAAAAGCCCCCACGCCACAAAATTCCAGGCCGCACCATGCCACAGACCGGTCAGCAGCCATACTACCAGAATATTAAAGAGCCAACGCGGCAAGGGAACCCGGTTGCCTCCCAGAGGGATATAGAGATAATCACGAAACCAGGTGCCCAGTGACATATGCCATCTGCGCCAGAATTCCGTAATGCTGGCAGAAATAAAGGGATAATTAAAATTCTCCAGGAACTCAAAGCCAAAGATTTTACCCAGACCGATTGCCATATCACTGTAGCCTGAAAAGTCAAAATATATCTGCAGGGAAAAGGCTGTTGCATACATCCACCAAAACAGGACGGTTTTCTCCTGGGACTCTGTAATAATACTGCACAGCTCCCCAAGCGAATTTGCAATCAATACCTTTTTAGATAAACCAACCAAAAACCTGCGCAATCCATGACGGATTTTCTCCAGGCTGTGGCTTCTATGCTCCAGCGCCTGGGCAATATCGATATAGCGTACAATGGGCCCTGCAATTAATTGCGGGAAGAAAGCCACATAGGCAGCCAGATAAGCAAGGTTTTTCTGTGCCTTGGTATTACCGCGGTATACGTCGATGGTGTAACTGAGAATCTGAAAGGTATAAAAGCTAATTCCTACCGGAAGTGCTACCTTCTGTAAGGGTATGGACCAACCGGCGACGGAATTCACACTCCCAATCACAAAATCCGTGTATTTGTAATATCCCAGCATTCCCAAGGATATGATAACGGACAGGGACAACCAAAGCTTAGGCCTGTTGGTACCGGCATCCTTTTCAATAAGCAATCCCATCAGATAATTTAGCAGGATGGAGATCCCCATAAGCAGAATATATTTTGGTTCTCCCCAGCCATAAAAAATCAGGGAGGAGAATAGCAGGACATAATTCTTAAGCTTCCCGGGGCTGATAAAATAAATGCCCACCACCAGCGGAAAAAAATAAAATAGGAATGTTATACTTGAAAATACCATA
>JAEZFH010000086.1 GCA_023437885.1 Bacillota bacterium
TTCCGGGGCTGGTTCCTGCCACCGAGGAGGATTATGCTACGGAATATCTGGATAAAATTGTTTCCCTTAAGATCGTAGACAGCCTTGAGGACGCGATTGAGCATATCAACCGTTACAGTACGAAACATTCCGAAGCAATCATAACCAAGGATTACAGCCATTCCATGAAGTTCTTGAATGAAATTGATTCTGCGGCAGTCTACATCAACGCTTCCACCAGATTTACCGATGGAAATGAATTCGGGTTCGGAGCCGAGATCGGTATCAGTACGCAGAAGCTTCATGCAAGAGGACCAATGGGGTTAAAGGCATTGACTACGATAAAGTATATTATTTTCGGAAACGGGCAGATACGTAAATAATTATACTCCATAAATAACATCGAGCATTGTAATCCGTAAATGCTTGAAAATCACAAAGGATAGTAATATGAAATCATTGTAACGGATTGAAAAGGGAGAGGAATAATACATGGAAGAAAAAAAGGTATATGATTTTCCTTCGGGGAAGGGCTTTGGCAGCTTCATGAAGCGTTTTGGCAAGCTGATCGGCCTCCTGGTGGTAATATTAGTTATTGTTATTTTATCCTCCAGCTCATTTTTTACCATCAAGGAGCAGGAGCAGGCAGTGGTTACTACCTTCGGAAAGGCCAAGACTGTCAATACGGCAGGCCTGCATTTTAAAATTCCTTTTATCCAGGAAGTTCAGAAGGTTGACACCACAATTCAGGGCTTAACCATTGGTTATGATTTGAGCACGGGAACCAAGACCGAGACGGAATCAATGATGATAACGAGGGATTTTAATTTTGTTAATGTAGACTTTTTTATAGAATATAAGGTTTCCGATCCGGTTAAGGCTGTATATGCCTCAGAGGAGCCGGTAACCATATTGAAGAATATCGCCCAGAGCAGTATCCGTATGGTCGTGGGAGGTTATGATGTTGACAGCGTGATTACCACCGGCAAATATGAAATTCAATCTGCGATTAAGGCTACCATTCTTACAAAGCTGGAACAGCAGGATATCGGTATCCAATTAGTTAATATAACCATACAAGATTCCGAACCGCCGACCGATGCGGTTATGGAAGCCTTCAAATCAGTTGAAACTGCGAAGCAGGGCAAGGAAACCGCAGTGAATAATGCCAATAAATACCGGAATGAGCAGCTGCCCCAGGCAGAGGCCAAGGTGGATAAAATATTACAGGATGCACAGACCACCAAAACACGGCGTGTCAACGAAGCGAATGCGGAGGTAGCACGTTTTAACGAAATGTATAAAGAATACAGTAAATATCCGTTGATAACAAAGCAGAGAATGTTTTATGAAACCATGGAGGATGTTCTTCCTTCCTTAAAGGTAATTATTGATAGCGGAGATTCTGGGATACAGAAGCTGCTTCCCTTGGATAGCCTTCTGGAAGGAGGTAATGCACAATGAAAAAAGCAAAGAAATTTACTGGTATCTTGGTAGTACTTCTGATAATTGCAGCTATAGTCACCTTATTATCAACGGCTATTATAACGAAGGAAGATCAATACACCCTGGTTAAGCGCTTCGGCAAAATTGAAAGGGTGAATAGTGAGGCGGGCTTAACCCTGCGTACGCCCTTCATCGAAACTGTGGATGTACTTCCCAAGAATATTCAATTCTATGATATGCAGGAATCCGATGTCATTACCATGGACAAAAAAACCATGGTTGCCGACAGCTATGTCCTGTGGAAGATAAAAAATCCCATATATTTTGCGCAGACTTTGAATTCATCCGTAACAGCAGCCGAAGGGCGCATCGATTCCATTGTATATAATGCAATGAAAAATGTCATCAGCAGTTTGTCCCAGACGGATGTGATCAGCGGCAGGGATGGGGAATTAAACCAGGCATTTATGGAGAATATCGGTTCTTCCATGGAGCAATACGGAATTGAGCTGATCTCAGTAGAGACAAAGCATCTGGATCTTCCCAGTGATAACAAGAATGCCGTATTCGAGCGTATGATCTCCGAGCGTGACCAAATGGCCGCAACCTACACTGCAGAAGGAGAATCAGAGGCTCAGAAGATCCGCAACACCACGGATAAAGAGGTTGCCATCAGCATCTCCAACGCGGAAGCGGAAGCAGCCAAGATAACTGCCGAGGGAGAAGCGGAGTATATGAGAATTCTTTCCCAAGCGTATTCCAATGAGGCAAAAAGTGAGTTTTATACCTTCATCCGTTCTCTGGAGGCTGCAAGGGCTTCCTTGAGCGGCACCAATAAGACCTTAATCCTGTCGGAGGATTCACCGATCGCCCGAATTTTCTATGAAATAAAATAATTTTATAATCATGATATTCTTGATTTTCAAAGAGATCGCTAAATATATAAAAAGCAGTTAACCCCAACTTGATATCTATACTTCAAAAGTACCTATATCTAAGTGGAAATTGCAAAGAATTGAAAAAGTACTTCAATAAATAATAAAACGACAGCTTCAAAATGATATGTTTTCCCCCAGAGTAGACAATGAAAAATAAAATCAATGTTTATCTCTGGGGAATTTTTAAATCACAAAGACCAAGCAACCAGGCTTGTTTCGCTGGCAATGAATCGTCATAATCAGCTGCTTGATAGAAAATCAAATAAAACTTAATGTCATAAAATTGAAAATACCTCATATAATTATGTGAAGAATTCTTCCTATGTGTCCTCCTGGTATAAACCAGTTCAAAGGAAAGGCGTGAGTGTTCGTATGATTATTGATTTGACAGATCCGGATTTTAATTATGATAAATATATTCGGGCAGTAAAATGCCTGACAGAGCAATATGACAGCATACTTGAGTATGTCACGATTGGTAAGTCCCATGACAATCGTGATATTATTTTGCTAAAACTGGGATTGGGGCAGAAATACTTGGTTTGCTGCGGCGGAGTACACGCCAGAGAGATTATCAATCCCATTGTATTATTGGGAATTACCGAGTATTATGCAGATTTGTATATTAATTACCGACAGCAGAAAATCAATCTTAAGAAAAAGCTCGGCAATCCGAATGTACACCTGAAGACGGAATATGAACAAATGCTCTACGGTGCCTTTATTTATGAGCTGCTTCATACCTATACCATATTAATAGTACCTCTTTTGAATCCGGACGGATATATGATCGCACAAAAAGGCTTTAATATCATTCGCAATCCTCAGCTCAGGCTAAGCTGTAAAGCGATGGACCAGAATTATCTTGATTGGAAGGCAAATGCAAGGGGAGTGGATATTAACCGAAATTTCCCGAGTCAGTTTTGGGTCAAAAAATTTGAAGGGGACTGCCCTGCAAGCGAAAACGAAACGCGAGCATTAATCCGTCTATTCCATGAATATAAAACCCTGGGCTTTATAGATTTTCATTCGAGAGGCAAATCGATCTATTATTACCGTAATAAGATGCCGGACAGTTATAATCACAGACAACTGGAGATCGCGGAGCGGCTTCGGAGCGTTACGAATTATGAGCTGGAGCCTCCGGAAGAGGAGGTCGACATCGGTGACAGCGGCGGTAATACGGTGCACTATTATTCGGAGAATTTCCATAAACCGGCACTGACCATCGAAACGGTGGAGGAGGAGGCAGGCTTTCCTCTGGAGGACCAATACCGGATTTCCACCTTTAAGGAACTGAAATTACTTATTTCAGAATTTGGCAGCATGCTTCTTTCCTGTTCCAATGATACATAGTTCTTTGACAGCACCGGCAGGGGAGAGAGTCTGCTTAGGAATGATCAAGATATAACTTCCGCTTCTTTTTGCATAGATTTCCGATTGCAGTGATACTCCTGGAAAAAGGATCGGAAGCTATATCTTGATCATTCCTTACCTCCTGCCAGTGCTGCATAGTGGAGAATAATTGGTTGAGTGCAATACATTTTCTCGATTTGAAGGAAAAACATTTCGATTTCTATTCCTGTTACCAAAAGAAAGAGTCCTGGATAAATAAATAGAATTAGAATGAATTTATACTAATATTGTGATAATATCGAAAATTCTGTTTACAAACCATATCGAAAAATGTTATACATAAGTATATGATTTTTTGAATGGAGAAACGATTCTGCGAATTTTGGACTAGCATGATATTCGCAGGTTGTTGGCAGAATGGAGGATTATTATGGAATTTGATTTCGATAAAATAGATTGGACAAAGGAACCGCCCACAGAGGAGCCTCAGCGTCAATGGTATTATATTGCAAAATGCAGGGAAGTTATCAAAAAAAGAAGTGAAGAATATCAAAGACCTCTGACCTATTGCATTACCACCATCGGCTGGCAGATGAACAGCAGGGATTCAGAGAAAATTGCCGGCATTTTGAAGCAGATCGGATATGTGGAGGTGGATTCCGAGGATGCGGATTTTGTTATCTATAATACCTGCACCGTAAGAGAGAACGCCAACAACCGTGTCTATGGAAGGCTTGGGTATGTGGGAAAGCTGAAGCAAAAGCATCCGGGTATGATTATAGCACTTTGCGGCTGTATGATGCAGGAGGCCTCCGCAGTGGAGAAAATACAGACCAGCTACCGCTTTGTCGACATAATTTTCGGTACCCATAATATTTTTAAGCTGGCTGAACTATTGCAGATCCGGCTGGATTCCAAGAGAATGGTGATTGATCTGTGGAAAGATACGGATTTGATTGTCGAAAACCTGCCAAATGACCGTAAATACCAATTTAAAGCCGGAGTTAACATTATGTTTGGCTGTAATAATTTCTGCAGCTATTGTATTGTTCCTTATGTGAGAGGAAGGGAGAGAAGCAGGAATCCCGAAGATATCCTGGAGGAGATTCGCGGTCTGGCGAAGGATGGTGTAGTAGAGATCATGCTGCTGGGACAGAATGTGAATTCCTACGGGAAGAATCTGGAGAAGCCCATAACCTTTGCCCAGCTTCTGCAAATGATTGAAGCGATTGACGGAATTGAGCGGGTCCGCTTTATGACCTCTCATCCCAAGGATTTGTCTGACGAATTAATTGAGGTTATGAAACACAGCCGGAAGATATGCAAGCACCTGCATCTGCCAATTCAATCCGGCAGCAGCAGATTATTAAAGATTATGAACCGCCGTTATACCAAAGAAAGCTATCTGGAGTTAGTGGATAAAATCAAGGCAGCAGTTCCGGACCTCTCCCTGACGACCGATATTATCGTCGGTTTTCCAGGAGAAACAGAAGAGGATTTTGAAGAAACCATGGAGGTAGTCAGAACGGTAGGCTATGACAGCGCTTTTACTTTCCTGTATTCCAAGCGAACCGGTACTCCTGCCGCTACGATGGAAGACCAGGTGGAAGATGCTGTGGCAAACCAGCGCTTTGACCGGCTGCTTAAGGAGGTGCAGAAGAGCTCTGCCAAGTCCGCCGGAAAGGATGAGAACACCGTACAGAAAGTTCTTGTGGAGGAGGTTAATGACCAGGATCCGCAGCTTTTAACCGGACGTCTTAGTAATAATTTATTAGTTCATTTTCAGGGACCGAAGGAATTAATCGGAACAATTGTGGAGGTATATCTGAAAGAGAGCAAGGGCTTTTATTATATGGGAAGCCTTATGAATAAATAATCAAAAATCCGTTTAAAAATAATATGTTTGAGATTATTTAGTACTTCTCGCCCAACCGGGTTCTATATATAGATACTATAAATTGTCAGAATAGATAAATTATTCGTGAGCGTACTTGACATATTAGTAAAAACAGTATAAAATTTAAGTGTTGTATTTTATTTGTAAGCAGAAAAGGAAAGAATCAGATAGTAATTATTTTGATTTGAAACGTTTTTTGCTTATGTTGTACAATGATAACTAAATAAGGAGGTGCTCCTGTGCCAGAGGCTTTGAAGTATGTATTTGCTATTGCAGCAACCTTGGTGATTACAGCTATTCTTACCTGGCTCATTGCAATTGCCTATCGCAAAAAGGTTTATGAAGCGAAGATTGGCAGTGCGGATGAGAAGGCGAGAGAAATCATAGATGAAGCTCTAAAAACAGCTGAAACTAAGAAGCGCGAAGCTTTGCTCGAAGCAAAAGAGGAATCTTTGAAGGCAAAAAATGAATTCGAGCGGGAAACTAAGGAACGTAGAGCAGAGTTGCAACGCTATGAGAAGCGGGTTTTGACGAAGGAAGAAACTTTGGACCGCAAAACCGAAGCACTGGAAAAAAAGGATGCCCGACTCACTGCAAAGGAATCCGAGCTTGATAAGGTCAAGCAGGAAGTGGAGGATTTCCACTCAAAACAATTGCAGGAGTTGGAAAAGATTTCTGGATTAACCTCCGAACAAGCTAAGGAATATCTGATTAAGACTGTTGAAGAAGAAGTAAAACATGAAACCGCTCTGCTGATCAAGGATTTGGAAAGCAAAGCAAAAGAAGAAGCAGAAAAGAAAGCAAAGGATTATGTAGTTACAGCAATACAAAGATGTGCTGCAGATCATGTTGCGGAAACAACGATTTCTGTTGTCCAACTCCCCAACGATGAGATGAAGGGTAGAATCATCGGTAGAGAGGGACGTAATATCAGAACACTTGAGACCATGACCGGTGTGGATTTGATTATTGATGACACACCCGAAGCTGTTATTTTATCAGCTTTTGATCCGATCCGAAGAGAGGTAGCAAGAATTGCCCTCGAGAAATTGATTGTAGATGGACGAATCCATCCTGCAAGAATTGAAGAGATGGTGGAAAAGGCTCAAAAAGAAGTTGATGTTATGATTAGGGAAGCTGGAGAAGCTGCTACTTTAGAGGTAGGAGTTCATGGAATTCATCCTGAGCTGATCAAACTTCTGGGCAAGATGAAATTTAGGACAAGTTATGGACAGAATGCATTAAAGCATTCTATTGAAGTAGCTATTTTATCCGGTCTTCTGGCCGGAGAAATCGGTGTGGATGTTAGACTTGCAAAACGCGCCGGATTACTGCATGATATCGGCAAATCGATTGATCATGAAGTGGAAGGAACACATGTGCAGATAGGTGTGGACTTATGTAGAAAGTACAAAGAATCTCCTGTTATTATTAACGCAGTAGAAGCACACCATGGCGATGTAGAGTTCTCATCACTGATAGCATGTATTGTTCAAGCAGCTGATACAATTTCAGCAGCAAGACCAGGTGCAAGGCGTGAAACCTTAGAAACATATACCAACAGATTAAAGCAACTTGAAGATATTACCAACGGCTTTAAAGGGGTAGATAAGTCATTTGCTATCCAGGCAGGAAGGGAAATCAGAGTAATGGTTGTACCGGAACAAATCAGCGATGCTGATATGGTGCTGTTAGCTCGTGATTTATCTAAGAAAATCGAGAATGAACTTGAATATCCAGGACAGATTAAAGTAAATGTAATCAGAGAATCCAGAGTAACTGATTACGCGAAGTAATTCCTAACATGATTAATAGCTAAAACCAAGTAGAAATACAAGGTTTTAGCTATTTTTTTGATGGGCTCGAAACAAATTTATGAGTTCTAAAATTGTATAAATATGAAATGATATATAATAAATATAAATATCTCATATTTGCCATTCATTTTGAACTGCAAATAGTTAAGTAAAGCAAAAGATTTATTAAATTTATAAAGTCATATGTGGGATTGACTGAATAAAATTAAGCACAGGAACAGCCGGATGGATGCAATAAAATTACATATTATTCCTATTCTTTTTTAAAAATGCACAAATTGCACAATAATTCCTTCATACACGGACAAATGAAAGCCATAGGAAATACTTTTTTCGTTTTTTTTGATATTATTGTTGCAATCTTCAAACTTATATATTACAATGGTAAAGATTTCAATAGTAACTACTATTAAATATGAATAAGGACGGTGTAATATCTATGGCGTTAACATTATCAAACAAGGCTCAAGCGGTGAAGCCTTCTTCTACTTTGGCAATAACGGCAAAGGCTAAGGAATTAATGAGCAAAGGAATCGACGTTGTCGGCTTTGGAGCAGGGGAGCCTGATTTTAATACTCCGGATAATATTTGCGATGCAGCGATTAAAGCAATCCATGACGGATTTACAAAATATACTCCTGCAGAAGGCACTCTGGAGCTTAGAAAAGCAGTTTGCGATAAATTCTTAAGCTTTAACAAAATAAGCTATGAGCCGAGCCAGATTGTGGTAAGTAACGGCGGGAAGCATTCCCTGAGCAATATTTTTGAAGCAATCTGCAATCCGGGAGACGAGGTTATTATACTTGCCCCCTACTGGCTGAGCTATCCTGAGATTGTTAAGCTTGCCGATGGTGTTCCCGTTTTTGTCAGAGGGGAGAAATCCAACCAATACAAGGTAACCGCAGCTCAGATTGAAGCTGCCTGTACGGATAGGACCAAAGCACTGATTCTTAACTCTCCCAGCAATCCCTCCGGTATGATCTATACCCGGGAGGAATTGAAGGCAATTGCAGAAGTAGCGGTAAGAAAGGACTTTTACGTTGTTTCCGATGAGATGTATGAGCATCTGATCTACGAGGGTGAGGCTGTCAGCATCGCATCTCTGGGAGAAGAAATCTATAAGCGTACTATTACCTGCAGCGGTGTAGCCAAGAGCTATTCCATGACCGGCTGGAGAATTGGCTTTACCGGTTCCTCTAAGGAGATTGCGAAGTTAATGGCCAGTGTACAGAGCCATCAGACCTCCAACCCCAATTCCATTGCCCAGAAGGCAGCCCTGGAGGCGATCACCGGACCTCAGGAATCCGTATATAAGATGCACGCCGAGTTTAAAAAGAGGCGTGACTTTATGGTTGAAAGAATTGGAGAAATAAAGAATATCTCTGCTTTAACGCCTCAGGGTGCATTCTATATGTTTGTAGACATCAGCCAGCTGCTTGACAAGGAGTATAACGGTGAAAAAATCGGTGATGTAGATAAACTGGCAAAGATTTTGATCGAAGATTATAATGTAGCTGTAATTCCATGTGCCGATTTTGGGTTTGCAGACCATATCCGCCTTTCCTATGCCATCTCAATGGAGCAAATCAAAAAGGGCCTGGATAGAATCGAGGAATTAGTAGAAAAATTAGCATAAATTCATAAGTAACCGGCAGAACATAGAAACCAGAGGTCCGGGCCCCTCATTACATCGTTGTAAGCCAGGGGCTTCGGACCTTTTCGGATTATTTTTGACATTCAAATCCCACCTGTGATAAAATACATAAGAGTGGTATAGCAAGAAAGGCTTTCACATCCGAAATTTGCGGAGTGGCGGCAGAATGGAGGATTAGTATGGCATTATTCGGATTTATCGGAGCCGGCAATATGGGATATCCGTTAATTAAAGCTGCAGGTGCGGCCTTTGGACCGGAGGAGGTTGTGTTTACGGATACTTCGTCCCCGCGCTGCCGGTTTGTCGCTCAGGAAACCGGAGCCGCATATCTTGAAAATGGTCTGGAGGTGGCCAGGCAATGCCGTTACCTGGTTTTGGCTGTAAAACCCCAATTTTTTCCTCAGGTATTAAGCCAGATCAGGGAGGTAATCTCCGGGGAACAGATCATAATATCGATTGCAGCCGGGATTACCATCGCAGCTATTAGAGAAACCTTGGGAAATCATGTAAGAATTGTGAGGGCGATGCCGAATACTCCTGCCATGGTGAACCTGGGAATGACCGGGATTTCCTATTCCAAGGAGGATTTTATGGAGGAGGAATTACTCACCATTGACCGTTTTTTCTGTTCTTTCGGAAAGTATGAGGTATTTGAGGAGTGGTTGATGAATGCTGTGGTTTGTGCAAACGGAAGCTCTCCGGCTTATGTATATCTTTTTATCGAAGCATTGGCGGATAGCGTGGTTGCCTATGGCATTCCCCGGGATAAAGCGTATGTGCTGGCAGCTCAGACCGTGCTGGGCGCCGCGGCCATGGTTCTTGAGACCGGTGAGCATCCCGCTAAGCTAAAGGACCAGGTATGTTCTCCTGGCGGAACCACCATCGCTGCTGTGAAAGCTCTGGAAGAGCATGGCTTGCGCAATGCAATTATGAAGGCTACCGATGCCTGCTATGATAAGGCGGTATCTTTGGGTAAGAAAACAACGAGTGGTTTATAAAAACAAACCACTCTTATGTTCAACAACGAGTGGTTTATAAAAGCGAACCACTCTTATGTTCAGCAACGAATGGTTTATAAACAAACCATCATATGTTAATAAGAAACCGGGTGCTCTGTACCCGGATGGAGGAAGCTATGAGTCCGTATAAGAGATTGAAAAGAGATCTGGTTCATAAAGGAAGAATCATAGATTATTATCATGATACGATTGAGATTAACAAGGAGAAGACAACCACCTTTGATTTTATTAATCATAAGGGTGCTTCTGCCATGGTTCCTGTAGATGACCAGGGGAAGATAGTTATGGTGCGTCAGTACCGGAATGCGGTTGACAGCTATACGCTTGAGATTCCGGCCGGCGGTCTAAATCCCGGAGAGGATAATCAAACCTGTGCAATTCGAGAATGCGAAGAGGAGACTGGCTATAAGCCGGGGGAAGTGCATCATCTGATCGATGTATATACAACCGTTGCCTTCAGCAATGAGAAGATTTGTATCTATTATACAACGGGAATTACTGCCACGGGACAGAATTTGGATGAGGATGAATTTGTTACAATTGAACAACATTCCCTGGAGGACCTTACGCAAATGATATTGAACGGGGAGATTAAAGATGCCAAAACAGTAGCAGCGCTGCTGGCTTACCGGGCGAAAACCGGACAGTAACTTCATTGCAATTCAGATGCTTGTTCTAATTTTTGCACTGCGTCATATTATGTAATAACCTTAGATGACGGGTAGGCAAAAGGATGAAGCAGTTTAAATTACAAATTAACCGACTTGGCGTAATTCAGGTTGCAGTGGTACTACTGATTATCGGTCTGTTTCTAGGAATACTGTGTGCCAACGTGTTTCAGGATAACTTCACAAAGCAGCTGCAGATATATGAAGATAATGTGTTTACCAGAATAGTGAATAGCGAAATTAATTATGCCGGCCTTTTTCGGTATGTTTTAGGAAATAATTTTAGTGATTTTATAATGTTTTGGCTGCTGAGCGTCACCATTTTGGGTATTCCCTATATGGCGTTGAAAATTGCTTCCTTCGGCTTCTTCGCCGGATTTTTTACCTCAGCAGTTACGATGGAATATGGCATTAAGGGCTTCCTGCTGGTACTGGTTTATATCTTTCCCCATGGTTTGTTATATCTTCCGATTGCCTTGTTTTGTTTATATAAGGGCTTCCACCAATGCAGGGAGATTTATCAGTCAAGCCATGCCAGCCTGAGAGGCTTGTTAGGACCTGTCAAAGCAAATCTTCTTATCATTGCACTGCTGGCTATCGCATTGGTTTTTGCCAGCTTTTTAGAGGCATATCCTGGAGCATTTTTTCTGAAGAAGGCTTTAGGATTATTCATATAATCGGTAGTAATCAAACTGATATGTAGCTAAGGAGGGTATACCGTGGAACAATTAATCGTTGATTTCATACAATATCTGCAAGATGTAAAGCATGCATCAAAGAATACGTTACAGGCCTATCAGAATGACTTGAAAAAGCTTCAGCAGTTTTTGGAGAGGCAGAATATCCATTCTGTAGCTAAAATCAGTGAAACCAACTTGAATTCCTATATTCTGTCCCTGGAAAGAGATGGATTATCTCCCGCATCTGTATCCAGAAATATCGCTGCAATCATAGCGTTTTTTTTATACTTGATGAAGCATCTGCTGCTTCTGTCAGACCCGTCCGAGCGAATGAAACCTCCCAGGGTACAGAAAAAATCTCCCAAGGTTCTTAAGACGGACCTGGTTGACCAATTGCTGCTGCAGCCCGACAGCCGTACAAAAAAAGGCATCCGGGACAAGGCCATGCTGGAGCTGTTGTATGCCACCGGAATTAAAGTATCCGAATTAATTACCCTGAAAACCGGCGATGTGAACCTGACCACCAAATTTATAACTTGCGGAGAGAGAAAAGAACGCAATATTCCGTTCGGTAAAACTGCGACGGGAGCTTTGGAGGCTTATTTTGCAATCCGGGAAGGTGCTTTCGCTAAGAAGGACACAGAATACTTATTTCTGAACTCCTCCGGCGAGCCCTTAACCAGGCAGGGATTGTGGAAAATCCTGAAGGCATATGCAAGGCAAGCCGGAATGAAGGAGATAAGCCCCAATTCCTTAAGGCATTCCTTTGCGGCCCATATGCTGGAGAACGGAGCGGATCTTGGAAGTGTTCAGGAATTTTTGGGGCATGTGGATATTGCAACGACGCAGCTTTACCTGAATACCGGTTATAAAAACAGCCGTGAGGTATACATGAATACCCATCCAAGAGCATAAGGATTTGTAAAATAATAATTTCCTGACATGAAGGATAGAAACGATTAAACAGAGTGCTTTCTTGTATGTAACTAATACAAAGAAGCACTCTGTTTAATTTCCTGGAAAATTCTTTTATCCGGCTTATACACGTCGTCGAAGAGAAGGCCAGCGATGCAGGCTTCCTCCGAAAGGAATGAAGTCCATAGCAGAGCTTCCTCCGGAAGGAATGAAGACCGTAGAAATCCGCCGCAGGCTTCCTAAATATTATCAGCAATGGTAAAAATTAATCTCTCAGAATCCTCCCAGCCAAGGCAGGGGTCGGTGATCGATCTACCGTAGGTATGCTCCGTTACCTTCTGACAGCCGCTTTCGATGTAGCTTTCTATCATGACACCCTTGACCATGGACGCAATCTCGGAGGACAGTTTACGGCTGTGCAATACCTCCTTGACGATACGGATCTGCTCCCGGTATTGCTTGTTGGAATTGGCATGGTTGGCATCCACAATGATTGCAGGATTCACCAGATCACGCTCATTGTACATGGATGCAAGCAGATTCAGGTCCTCATAGTGATAGTTCGGAATGGATTGACCATGTTTATTTACGGCACCCCGAAGGATGGTATGAGCCAGGGGATTACCGGAGGTAGTCACTTCCCAGGTACGGTACAGGAAAGTATGGCTTGCCTGTGCGGCAACCACGGAATTGAGCATAACAGAGAAGTCACCGCTGGTGGGATTCTTCATACCGGCAGGAACATCCATGCCGCTGATGGTTAACCGGTGCTGCTGATTCTCAACCGAACGGGCTCCAACGGCGACATAGGACAGAATATCCTCCACATAAGGCCAATTTTCAGGGTAGAGCATCTCGTCTGCGGCGGTAAGACCGCTTTCGGCAATGGCACGAAGATGCATCTTACGCATAGCGATCAGGCCTTCCTGAAGATCCGGCTCCTTCTCCGGGTCCGGCTGATGAACGATGCCCTTATAGCCTTCTCCGGTAGTTCTGGGCTTGTTCGTATAAATTCTTGGAACCAGAATTACCTTATCCTTTACCTTATCCTGAATTCCTGCGAGGCGGGAAATATAATCGCATACCGCATCCTCGTTATCCGCGGAGCAGGGTCCGATAATTACCAGGAATTTATCGGATATACCGGTAATTACATCTTTTATTTGTTTATCCCGTTCCTTTTTGCAAAGAACATCACGAGCGGGCATAGGATATGCTTTGGATAGTTCTTCCGGTGAGATAACTTCTTTCACAAATTTAAAGCTCATAGTATCAATCTCCCTCGTTTTATGTTGATTTATTTTATCCTTTTTTTCTATATTCGTCAATTGTATAATACATTGAGATGTATAAACAATCATTTTTTCATAGAAACGGTTAATATACGAAAAATGGAGGATAGGCTTTTCTTTGCATTTGATATATAATAAAAATGCCTGTTTGCCAAAGCCCGGAGCAATTGACGGAGCTCATTCGTCTGCTTTTGTGTAAAATTATAATGCATAGCGTCATACAATATAGCAATATCGAATATTGCCCGCAGAAGGCAGTCCGGGCATAGGAGCTGATGGTATGAAGAGTTGCGGCGGAAATAAACAGGGCTTTTTATCCCGCTTTCTGTTCAAAGGCATAGTAATCGGCATTTCAGTACTTATCATTTTACAATTGGTTTATGAGAATTCTTCGGTATTTTTCCGGGTCAATAATGTGGTTCGAAGGCGTGCCACCCTTTCTGCACATTTGAATGAAAATGACCTGTATCTGCTGAAGGGAGAGGAATTTCATCTCTATGTTGTCGCATTAAATCAAAGAGTTTCCTTCTCTTCTACAAACTTTTGGGTCGCCGGGGTTAATTTTAACGGCCGGGTCTTTGCCTATCAGACAGGGCGCTGCTTTATTTTGGCTAAAACCCGGGACAGGATTTTAAAGTGCAGGGTTCATGTGCTGGATATTAATAAGAAGAAGCTGACCGTTAAGATTGGCAGCTCCCAGCGGCTTCGCATCCGGGGTACTAATTCCTATGTGCGATGGAAAAGCTCGAATCCGGAGGTGGCCAGTGTCAATATGTTCGGGAAGGTGAAAGCCAGGAAGCGGGGGCGAACCTTCATCTACGCAAGGGTAAAGGGCAGAAGCCTGCAATGCGAAGTAAGGGTTAAATAGTCTGTTCCATAAATGATAAAATCAATAAAGCAAAAATTAATACCTGTGTCTTGAAAACGCTGATTTATATACAGAGCTTCTGTATTCGCAAATTTAATACGCAAAATTTCAGATATGCAATTTAGGCGCGCAAAATATGTGTGCCAATTGCATATGCGTATGTATTTTGCACATGCGTCTTCATGCATATACGCAGGAATGGAGGTAAATATGGATAGAAAACTACACGTACATTTCATGGGAATCGGCGGAAGCGGAATGGCACCGATTGCAGTAATTGCCAAACAATCAGGGTTTGAGGTATCCGGGTGCGATTACAGTGATTCCAGCTATTACAGTGATGCACTGCGGGACAGTGAGATTGATATCCAAATTGGACATCATCGTGATCATTTGGAGGGAGTGGATATTCTGGCTATCACTCCTGCCATCCTTGACATTAATCCTGACCACCCTGAGCTGGTGGAGGGAAGAAAAAGGAATATCGTAATGACCTGGCAGGAGTTTATGGGGAAATACCTCCAAAAGGACAAATATGTAATTGCAGTCGCCGGTACCCACGGTAAATCCACCACAACGGTTCTAATGGGCCTGACAGCCCAGGCCGGCGGGCTGGACCCGATTGTGGAAGCAGGAACCATATACCGGCCCTGGGGAGGAGGCTTCCGGATATCGGAATCCGATTATTTCATCTGTGAGGCGGATGAATTTAACTGCAATTTTTTGAATTATTCTCCCTCCCTGATTATTATCAATAATATTGAGATGGATCATCCGGAATTCTTTCGTGACTTTACCGAATTCAAAGAAGCCTTCAAAAAATTCATCCTCAAAATGAAGCATCCTGGAATTCTTGTAGTAAATGAAGAGAGTCAGGGAATCCGGGAGATTTTGTCGGAGCTGGGGAGCTGGCTTGCCGGGAACCAGGTTAAGGTGATCGGATACTACCTGGAGCAGCAGTTTGACTATCCCTTTGATATAGAATACCGTGGAGAAATAAGCCATTATGCGGAAGACGCTACGGAATTTAAGGTTTACGGACCCGGCACGACGGACAGCATCCGCCTCGGACTCCTTGGTGCACATAATGTGTCCAATGCGCTGGGTGTATTCGGTGCTGCGATGGAATTAGGAATTGATATCACCGCACTGAAGGAGGCATTTATCGAATACAGGGGGATTGGCAGGCGTACCGAGCTGGTGGAGGAAGTGAATGGAATCAAGATATTTGATGACTACGGCCATCACCCCACGGCAATCGCCGCCGTATTGGATACCTTCCGTATTACCCATCCAGGCAGAAGGGTCATAGCGGTGATCGAACCTCACCAGATATCCCGACTGAAATTATTTCCAAGGGAATTTATTGCAGTACTGAACAAGGCAGATGAAACCATTGTGACAAAAACCTATGTAGGAAGAGAGATTCACAAAAATCTGGAGCCGGTGGATATCGGTGAGCTTATCCGTGAGGCAGATACGGGGAAAGCCTCTTATCTGGAGGATGGCAGGGAGGCAGCCGCAGCTGCGGCTGCTAAGGCCGGACCGGGGGATATCATTGTTGTCTTCGGAGCTGGGAACTCTTATAAATTCACGAAGCAGATCATTGAGAATCTGAAAGCAGGGCTTGTGGCGCAATAACCGTGCTATAGTTCAGCCTGGGTCCGTGTGGAGAGCATGCTCTCCACACG
>JAEZFH010000256.1 GCA_023437885.1 Bacillota bacterium
GCCCTCCTCCGGCTGCGCTACCACCGGCTCCACTGAGATCTGCTTGAACCCAAGGTCTGCCAGATGCTTCTCAACCTCACTGAAATCCAGGTTATTATGGGTAAAGGTTCCCCTGACATAATAATTATTCTGGTTCCGGCTCTCTGCCAGTTTTTTAAACTTAGGCAGGATCAGCTCGTAGCTTCCCTTACCGTTGCGGCTGGGGCGCATACTGTCATTGATCTCCTTGCGGCCGTCGATGCTGAGTACCACATTGCTCATCTCACGGTTGGCAAATTCCATGATCTCATCACTGAGCAGCACACCGTTGGTGGTCAGGGTAAACCGGAACTTTTTGTTATGTAACACCTCCTGCTCCCTTCCGTAAGCAACCAGGTCCTTCACCACCTGCCAGTTCATCAGGGGCTCTCCTCCGAAGAAATCCACCTCCAGATTCTTACGGTTACCGGAACTCGCGATCAGGAAATCCAAAGCCTTCCTTCCCACTTCATAGCTCATTAATGCACGGCGTCCCTTGTATTCTCCCTCTTCTGCGAAGCAGTATTTGCAGGCAAGATTGCAATCATGGGCGATATGCAGGCAAAGCGCCTTCACAACCGTGGAACGCTGCTTGAAGTCTTTGATATATTCCTCATAGATATCCTTCGTGAACAGAGCGCCTTCCTGCTTAAGCTGCACAATATCGTCGATTGCCCCTTGTACCAGCTCCCTCAAAGCCTCTTCACTACCGGCAAGCTCTGTAATTTCTTCTTCCGTTTCGGTAATCAGGGCCAGGTTCTCCGGTACGGAATACTTCTTCATCATCTCCTGCAGGATAACCTCCGGTTCCTGCTTCTCAAACATGGCGATAATATCATAGGCCAGCTCATCAACCACATGAATCATGCCGCTGTTGACATCCAGCACGATATTATATCCATTATTTTTATATTGGTGTACCACGTTATACCTCCTAATAATTAAAACAAATTGCATCAAAAATAAATGTTGCGTGTTTTTTATTCTATCACAACGAATAGGACTGTCTGATAATATCTTCCGGATCATTACGAAAAATATTATGAGGCAGCCCCACATAGCGGAAGGTGTCCCAAGTGCGTACAACTCCTTAAGACACCTTCATCATTGTTTTCATACATGTAATTGCACAACAATGAGTGGTACGTTTTGCAAGCCACTCATATGTTTAACCAGATTGCGTGCTCTATGTACCGACTCTTTATTTGTTCTCACAGCTCTGATTGCCAACAGTACAAGATGTCTTACATGCTGACTGGCAGGATGTCTGACATTCTCCACATCCACCCTTTTTCATAGTATCCTTCAGGTTTCTTGTGTTTAAAGTCTTGATATGCTTCATTCTTTGTGCCTCCTTAGCATCTATTAACTTCATGTTATTATATCATATGTATATTCATAAGAAAAGAGTTTTTTGCAATAATAAGGCTTCTTAAATGGCGGTATCGCATTGATAGCTTATTTATTCCTACCATCACTTTCCATTATATTTATTCTCCAGAATACCAAACCAATATTTATCGACCCAATTACCATGATCTAAACATATTTTATTCGTATGATTGTACATAATAAAATCATACCTCCTCTTTCTTCAGATCGATTTAATATTGAACAGTAAAAGGACTACTTCTACCTGAATAGTATCATCAATTACAATTTTATACAATAACTCCAGCCGATTTTAATTTAAACAATAAGAGATATGATAATTATGGAAAATGGATTGAAACCCTCCGGCATGTTGTGGTATAATATAATATATCATATCGTAATCAAAACTACTTGATTATCAAATAATCATTACCAAGAAAAAATGTTAGAAAGGAACGGTGCAGTACAATGAATCAGTATATCATCACTACCGATACCACCAGTGATTTACCGGAGGAATATCTACAGC
The DNA here is from genome assembly GCA_023437885.1 of Bacillota bacterium. GTDB lineage: Bacteria > Bacillota > Clostridia > Lachnospirales > Lachnospiraceae > Mobilitalea. The sequence goes on from JAEZFH010000256.1 coordinate 1,922, forward strand.
AGCATAATATTTCGCTGCTGCCTTTATATTATAATTTTGAAGGAACCGTATATGGTGACAAGGTATTTTTAGGTCCCAAGGAATTCTACGATAAGATGCGGAAGGGAGCAATGCCCACGACCATGGCAGTGAATCCCGAGATTGCGAGGAATATTTTTAACGGTCTTTTGGATCAGGGCTATGACGTCCTCCATATCGCTTTTTCCTCCGCTCTGAGCGGCAGCTGTTCTGTTGCGGCTACCGTTGCACGGGAAATTATGGATGAACGTCCCGGAACCAGGATTATTGTGATTGATTCCCTCTGTGCCTCCCTCGGTGAAGGCTTATTGGTGCATAAGGCCGCACAGCTTAAGGACAGCGGACACTCCATCGATGAGACTGCCGATTGGCTGGAAAAACATAAATTAAATCTATGCCATATGTTTACTGTGGATGACCTCCACCATCTTCACCGCGGAGGAAGGGTATCCAAGGCTACTGCCATCATCGGAACCCTGATTAATGTGAAGCCGGTTCTTCATGTTGATAACGAGGGGCGGCTCATTCCCCTGAACAATGTAAGAGGCCGCAAGAAAGCCCTGATCTCTCTTGTAGACCGGATGGAAGCCAGCCTGCCGGAGGACATCAAACAAAATGATATCATATTTATCAGTCATGGGGATTGTATTGAAGATGCACAGTATGTAGCGGATCTGGTAAAGGACCGTTTCGGAATCCAGGATGTCCTGATCAACTACGTCAGTCCGACCATAGGAGCACATTCCGGTCCCGGTACGGTTGCCCTTTTCTTCATGGGTAATGCAAGATAAGGAAGCTCTTGCTCAGATTACTATATCATGAACTTCGTTCATGATCTCCAGCTCCGATCGCGTGCTTGCGAGCAAGCTCGCATCATGCTCACTACGCTTTTAATATATTCATAATACCAGGGAGCGTTGATATAACGCCCCCTTTTTTGACACAAGGCAAGCGGCTTTCAGTCACAATTCAGCCTGCGGCTGTGTGTGAGGGGGTATCATGCCCTCCACCCAGCCGCAGGCTGAACTGTAACGGCATTCACGCTTGTCTTTGTTTTATTATTGTATTCAATGATCGGTTATGCTATAATCTCGCTAAAACGATGTAAAAAAGTACCAGGCGGCAGAGATATAGCTGCTGACTTGCAGCAGTTTTGAAGATAACCTTCAAAGAATTACGTTTTAATATTTGAATAATTCGTCAGAAATTTATACCATATTGCAGCTTGTTATATCATGGTATACATTGCTGGCAGCGTATACAGATGCAGCAATGGAGGAAGATATGATTGGAAAAATATTAGTAATCGAGGATGATTCGGATATCAACCGCATCCTATGCCGGTATCTTACCCGGGAGCAGTATCAGGTGGTTCCGGCCTATTCCGGTACGGAGGCCCGCCTTCAACTGAAGCTGGATCATTTTGATTTAATTCTTCTTGACTTGATGCTTCCCGGTGTAACCGGAGAAGAATTAATCCGGGAGATTCGGGGACAGTCCCAGGTACCCGTTATGGTGATATCAGCTAAAACCGGTCTTGAGGATAAGGTGAATGCCCTAAAGGGCGGTGCCGATGATTATATTACAAAGCCCTTTGAACGGGAGGAGGTACTGGCCAGAGTCGGTGCTCTGCTAAGAAGAAGCCGGGGGAGTTCAGGGTCAGTTGCCGCACCGGAGGAAGACCGTTATCAGTTTAAGCAGCTCACTCTTTGGCCTTTGGCAAGAAAAGTAACGGTGATGGAACAACCCATCTCCCTGACTGCCTATGAATATGATATCTTATTATTGATGCTCCAGTCGCCGGAACGGGTTTTTACCAAGGAGCAGCTATATCAGGATATATGGAAGGCCGGATACTACGGAGAAGATAATACCATCAATGTTCATATCAGCAATATACGCAAGAAAATCAAGGAGCATGATGAGACTTCCTACATCAAAACCGTGTGGGGAATTGGCTTTAAAATGGATACGGTATAGATTGACTTTATACTTTCTTTAACCTTTATTAAGTACTTATTAAAGTTCCGTCACTATAATTGCTATCATAAACAGCAAATTAAGTGAATTGAAAGGAGTATGAAAGTGCGAGAGGTTATCCTATCTACCACAAATTTAACGAAAAAATACAATAACACAACCGCTGTGAACAATATCAATCTGGAGGTGAAGCAGGGAGAGATCTATGGCCTTGTAGGCAAAAACGGTGCCGGTAAGACTACTCTGCTGCGGTTAATCAGTGGTCAGGCTTTTGCTACCGAGGGTGAGGTATCCCTCTTTGGTGCCTCTTCGACGGAGGGTCTCAGCAGGGGGAGAAGGCGTATCGGCTCTATCATCGAGGTTCCCAGCTTCTATAATAATATGACGGCAGAGCAGAATCTGGAATACTACCGGATACAGCGCGGTATTCCCGGAAGGAACTGTGTAGCGGAGGCTCTGGAAGAGGTTGGCCTCTCCCATGCCGGCAGGAAAAAATACAAGAGTTTTTCTCTGGGAATGAAGCAGCGTCTTGGCCTTGCTCTGGCTTTGATGAATAAACCGGAGCTTCTGCTGCTGGACGAACCGATCAACGGGCTGGACCCCTTTGGTATTGTTGAAATCCGTAATCTGTTGACCCGTCTGAATCACGAAAAGAACATAACAATTCTGATTTCCAGCCATATCCTATCAGAATTATCCACTCTGGTAACCTTTTATGGCTTTATCGATCAGGGAAAATTGGTGAAGCAGCTTTCCAGTGAAGCCCTCTCCAGGGAATGCGACCGCTATATTGAGCTTAAGGTAGACCGGGTGGAGGTTATGACCGCTCTCCTGGAAAAAGAATTGAACTGTACCTCCTACAAAGTGACACCAGACTATGCCATTCATATTTACGAATACCTGGACCAGCCCTCAAGAATTAGTGAAGTAGCAGTCAGGCATGGCGTCGCTCTCAATTCCATCACTACCCGGGAAATCAATCTGGAGAATTATTTTATTCAATTAGTAGGAGGTGTCAGCAATGATTAGTTATGTTAAAAGTGAGCTCTACCGCATTCTTCATAACAGGGGAAGCTATCTGTTCCTTCTGATCTGTTCTGCCCTGTTAATCAGTGCCAATGTCATACTTGCCCTGATCGGCCGCAGCGATAAAACCTTCCCATATGCCAACACCGGCTTTTCCTTAGGCCTGTTTTATACAAGCTTGTCCATGATATTCATTCTATGTATATCGGTCGCCTCCATTGTATTTGGAAATGAGCATAACTATCATACCATGAAGAACACAGTCTCCTACGGCATTTCCAGAGGAAGCATCTACTTTGGCAAGCTAATTGCAACTTTTTTATATGCATTATCGGCTTTCATAATTATTGCCGGTTTATTCATTCTAAGCTCTTATGTATTATTGGAGAATTCCCACTCCCAGGATCTGGCACGGCTATTTAAAGCCTGCTTTGTCGCTCTTCCGCTCCTGCTCTTTGCGGTTGCCGCCTCAAACTGTTTTTTCTTCCTGATAGAGAGCACCGGAGGCGCCATTGCCGCAATCGTTGGGTTACTGGTAGCTTTTCCCGAGATTAGCAATTATCTGGCGATGAAATTCAAATTCTTTCAGCTTCTGGCCAAGATCCTGCCCTGGAATCTCATCAATAAAATCAGCTTCGACTTCCAGACTGACTCCTCCAATTTAATCCTTCCCTGGGAGGGGATGTCCGGTTATTATAATTATTGGCTCTTCGGGATGCTTCAGCTTATCCTGTTTGTAATCATCGGTTATACCGTATTCCGTAAAAAAGAGATTAAATAAATTCGAATGTCATGATCAAAATGATTTTCTTCAATGACGCCCAATCGATTTAAATAATGTCTGCGATTAGCAGATTAGTCCATGGAATGAATATGTGCAGCTTGAACGAAAGGACGAAGTCCTTGAGTTTTCTAAATCTACGTTAATTATGGTATATGGAGGTGACACAGCAATGCAATTCTTAGGTATTATCCTGATTTTAATGACCGTGTTTCTTGCTGTGCGCCTCTATTCCCTTCATAAGGCCATCCAACGGGCAGCCGATGATATGGAGGAAATTGAGGCACAGCCTGAAAG
>JAEZFH010000344.1 GCA_023437885.1 Bacillota bacterium
CAATGGTAGCATCCCAATATGCAAAATCACTGAAGGTACCAAAAGTTGTACCCGGATGGTTGAACTGACTGACGGAAGAAGCGCCTTCGGATTTGCTTAACAAAGCATAATAAGCCTTCATTCCAGCATCATTCTTTTTATCATTAAGCTTCGAGTTATTACGGCTTACAATACCTTCTGTGTTCCAGGTATTCATATGTCCCGGTCCGCCCGACCAGGTCATCTCAAAGCCACCAAGTGCTATCACGCCGCTGTCTGTGGTTGCATTAAACTCGGCAATATCACTTTTGTATGAAGCCCATAAATCCTGACTGTCTTTCGTCATTAAACTCTTGTCATAAAGAGAATCTTCCGGATTCGCCGCTCCACTCTTATCAAAATAATTGGAGTGATCTGTAAATGCAACAAAGTTGATATTATCGCTTTTATTCAGTTTTCCAATATAAGTAAGCGCATCCTCTAAAGAACCGGAGCCGTCGGAATAAGATGTATGACTATGTAATTGTCCAAAATATAAACTATATTTCGGTATACCTACGGTAAACGGCCACTCATAGGTTATGGATCTAGTATCTTTACGGGTAATCACCACGGATGCCGTATAACGTCCATCCGCCAAATCCTCCGATGGTGTGTAGGAGAAGGTTTTGTCGGATATGGAGTATGTCATATCAACAGAATCTAATTTAACGGTATCTCCTAATTTCAACGTAAGCTTTGCGATCGGAGCAATTCCAAGATTGCTGGCGGTCACGCTAATCTGCGGTCTCTTTTGTTCTGCGGTATTTGTGTTGCGTGCAGGTGTTACCTTATCAACCTGCGGTTCATCTACAACAGCAATCACTTTTGCTTCACTGCTTGCCTCAAGACCGTTCTTGTCTGTGGCATATATCAGAACACTAAAGCTGGAAACACCTGCTACAAATATGCTTCCCGGAATGGTCGCTTCCCATTTCGTTTTGTCAGAAGCATTTTGTACCAGCTGTAATACAACTGGTAATTCATTCACGGTATACACTAATTTTGCCTTAGACACTCCTACATTATCCGTAATTGTTACCGATATCTTATAATCAGTTCCTAACTCGGCATTCTCAAAAACAGGTAATGTGATCACCGGTTTTTTTGTATCGTTTACTACAACATAATCTTCAGAAGTACCATTACGAAGCTGTTCCGATGTATTATATGTAGATACTACTGCATACATATTAACCTTTTCGCCTGCCTCTACACCAGTTGGATAAGGTGCTCCCTTAAACAGAGACATTGTTATCCCATTTTTATCTGTTATTGTAGTGTAGTCGTTAACATAGGTACCAAGTGTCATATCCTTAATATATACATATTCTGAAATCAAGGAAGCTTTCAATGACTTGATTTCGGAAAGAGTATCGAATTGTTGAGGCTGTATCACTGTTGTTGCATCAGTGGCCGCTGTAATCCGCTCTATTTTTGTAGGTTTCTCCAACTGTACAACTCCATAACGTTTATAAACTTTACCCGTTATTTTTATAATATCACCAATATTATAAGCTAAACCGCCACTCTGATATACCTGCAATGCATAAATCTGTCCATCAATGACATCCTCTAATATGGCAGAATCTATGCCTCCGTTGCTACCATACTGATAAACAAGCTGACCCACCGTAGTAAAATCATGAGCACTAGCAGAAGATGTTGCAGTGGTATTATCAAGAACATGCTTTATGCTTACTGCACCGTCCGGAATTGTAAGAATCGGATCGGGTAACGCCGGGTCTATTACCGGTGCAATCGTATATTCAAATGTTACTTTGTCACTGTCTGAATAATCCTCCGGAGCTGTCGATTTTGCATATGCCTCAATAATTGTCGGATTACTATTAATTATAATCGGCTCCGTATAATCTGTAAAAATTGCAGAGGGTGAAACACTGGTAACACGATACTGAATGCTCGCACCTGATACACAGGAGAGTGTTATAGCACTTCCTGAAACAACCGCTGTACCGGAGGGCGGATTCGCTGTTGGTAACGCTGCTTTTGGCTTTGTAGGTTCTGTCGTTCCACCGCCTTGTAATTTGTAAAGGGTAAAATTCGGGTAATAGGCACTCCCCGTTACGGTAGTCTCTTTATAAGCTCTAAATCCACCGCCACTAATACCAGTATTAAACGATAGCATATAATTTGTGCCACTGATATCCATTCCAAAAGAAAAGGTTCCGTTGTTGAATGTTTCCGTCCATGAAGAAGTACCTTGTGCCACTGCGCTACTAGCCGCTACAATTGTTTTTTGGTTGGCGTCAGTTAGAACAACAGCAGATTCAGAGGTAACGTTAATATCCCATATTAAGCTGCTATCTGGATTTTCTACCTTGTCCTCCTCAACTTTAACACTCATCCATTTCAATGTTTTGTTTGTATCAAACACGGATGCTGCCTGGTTAGAATTCACTACCATGAGATACTTACCTGAAGTAAGTTCTGCTGCACTATTAATTTTCACGTAAGTGCCAGTAGGTTCAGCTGCATAACTGCTGGCAGGATTTACGGAAAGTACCGGAAGTATCAATGCGATACTTAAGATCACTGCCAAACATCGTTTTGCAAATCTCTTCATTACTTCTCCTCCTTAATTATATATTTTTTAGGCATTAGTCAAAGGCTTTAACCCCTTCCGAAAGCACACCTTCCATTTACTTTTGTGCACTTTTCGTACAAGATGCCATTGATATCCTAATCTTATATAAATATCCATTAAATATAAAGGACACATGTCCTGCATTATGTATTCTATATGTAAATTTCAATAAATATTAATGTAAATTCCGTGATTCTACAGTCTAAATTAACAAAACATCTTCCATATTATGCCTAGTTAACATTTTATGAAGATTTCGCATTAACATAAATTCTCCGGCCTTTTTATCAATGCTCATCCCTCTATTTTCACATTTTCCCTCAGCACTCATATAATATGTCATAAAGGAATTCGGAGGTATCTATGTCCCACAAATATAATATCGGAATATTCGGTGGCGACAACCGCCAGGCATACATGGCTGCTTCATTTTCAGCAAAGGGTTATTCGGTAGCCACTTACCATACACCGGCAATCACTGCAAAGGAAAATGGCACTTCGCTTTCCTCCCTACAGGAGTTATTTGAAAATTGCAGTATCCTGGTTGGCCCCATTCCCATCACTCGAGATAAGACCACGATCTATGCCAGTTCCACGGCAGCTGATCTGACCGTAGAAAATGCAGCCGGACTGCTGGCAGCGGGTCACCTGCTGTTTGGCGGTATTCTGCCTTCTTCCATTATTCAAGCCTGCAATGCAAAGGGTATCTTTCACTACGATCTGATGGAGGATGAAAGGATTGCCATATTAAATGCAATCGCAACCGCGGAAGGCACCATTCTTGAGGCAATTACAGGCAGCGACCGCAATCTGCACGGCAGCAAATGTCTTGTACTCGGTTACGGCCGTTGTGCCAGGGTACTGGCTGCCAAACTGAAAGCCCTGGATGCGCATGTCCTGGTAGCAGCCCGCAGCACTGAGGCCGTTGCCTACGCTGAGGCCGCTGGGTTATCGGCCCTGTCCCTTCCATACATCAAATGCGTGCTGCCTTCCTGTGATTTCATCTTCAATACCATCCCTGCTCTGCTTCTTACCCCTGACTGTCTGGATTATGTCGATAAACAGGCTTGTATCATTGACATAGCTTCCGCTCCCGGTGGTGTGGACTTTACTTACGCTAAGAAACTTGGTCTCAATGCCAAATTATGTCTGGGACTGCCCGGCAAGGTAGCCCCGAAGACTTCATCCGATATTTTGGTAACTGCAATCGACTCTCTTATTAAAGAAAGAAGTGTTTAAATGACTCTTCAAGGAAAAAATATAGGGGTAGCCCTGACCGGCTCTTATTGTACTTTTGATGCGGTGTTCCCTCAGATAGAGCGCATGATACAGGAAAATGCCAATGTCACAGCCATCTTCTCCGAACGTTCCCAGGTGACAGACACACGATTCGGTAATGCCGGGGATTTTCTTCTGAAAGCGAAAACAATTACAGGCAGAGATCCCATCGCCACCATTGAGGAAGCAGAGAAGGTCGGTCCTAAGAATCTGTTTGATATTTTAATCATCGCCCCGTGTACCGGCAATACCCTGGCGAAGCTTGCTAATGCCATAACCGATTCCTCGGTTCTGATGGCCGCTAAAAGCCAGCTTCGTAATAATAAGCCGGTTGTAATAGCTATGGCTACCAATGATGCACTTAGTAACAATCTCAAAAATATCGGTTTGCTGCTGAATGCCAAAAATGTATATTTTGTCCCCTTTGGTCAGGACAATTACAGGAGCAAGCCTTACTCCATGGTTGCCCATTTCGACCTGGTTCTTCCCACCCTGGAGGAAGCACTATCCGGCAAACAACTCCAGCCAATCGTTCTTGCTCCAAGTTAACTGCGGTTCAGCCTCCAGGGATGAGAACCGCGCATGTATGCGCATGCGCATGTATGCGCATGCACATACATGTGCATGCACACTCACAAACTTATACCGGAGCCAGCAACAGAAATATTCGATAGATATGCCGCCAAGGTGGCAGAGGGAGGTTAATATGTGCGGAATTGCCGGTTTTTGCAACATGGGAGAGGATTACACAAGAGATTATGACAAATGGCACAATACCCTGTTAAGTATGAGAAAAAAATTAGTCCACCGGGGACCGGATGACGAGGGAGCCCTATTGTCTCCAAAAATCGGATTATCTCATACCCGGTTATCGATCATAGACTTAAATCGCGGTCACCAGCCTATGACAAAGCAGAAATCCGGCGCCTCCTACACCATTGTATATAACGGAGAGCTGTATAACACCGCAGAATTAAGGAAAATCCTGGCCGATATGGGATTTCTTTTCAAGACACACACCGACACAGAGGTTATATTAACCGGTTTCATGGCCTTTGGAGGCGAGTTCGTAAAAGAACTCAATGGTATCTTCTCCTTTGCGATATGGGATGAGAACAACCACATCCTGTATCTGGCAAGGGACCGGTTCGGTGTAAAGCCTTTATTTTACACTGTTACAGATCAGACCATCGTATTCTCCTCCGAGATCAAGGCATTATTCGAATACCCGGGCATCAAACCAAGGGTGGACGCGGAAGGACTTTGTGAGATCTTCGGGCTGGGACCTGCCAAATCCTACGGCAAAGGAGTATTTAAGGATATTCACGAGGTACTTGCCGGGAATATTATCACCTTCCGGGAACAGGGGATGGCAGAAAAACCATACTGGACCCTGACCAGTGCTCCTCATGAGGACAC
>JAEZFH010000389.1 GCA_023437885.1 Bacillota bacterium
CCCATCCACAGTGCGGCTTCCCTCATTTCTTCTTTTCTCGGTGCCACACCTGCAAGAGCAAATTGACCTCCCAAGGACTTTGCAGCATCGCATACAACCGGATTGTGACCCCGGCGCTTTAGCGTAATCGCAGCTTCCAGACCAGCTACGCCTCCTCCTGCGATTAATACTTTTTTGGGTGTTTCCGTTTTGATCAGAGTATATTCTGCTTCTCTGCCTAATGCGGGATTTCTCATACAAGTGATATAAGGCATTTCTTTTGATACAAATCCATCGTAACAGCCCTGGTTACAGCCCACGCATCGAACAATGCTCCTGGCGTCCCCTGACATGGCTTTATTGCAAAAATCCGGATCAGCAAGCTGCCCGCGTCCGATTACTACCATATCCGCCTTATTCTTCTCAATAATTTCCTCTGCCAGTGAAGGTTCATTAATTCTTCCCACTGCAACCGTAAGCATGCCGGTTTCTTTTTTAATTCTTGCAGCATTCTCTACATTAAATCCTTTTGGAAGGTCAATCGGCGGTACTTCGTATTTTATTGCGGCTGATGAGAAGTTGCCCCTGGATACATCCAATACGTCTACTCCGGCTTCCTTCGCCAGCTTACAAAATTCAATACTTTCCTCAATTGTCAATCCTCCCTCCAGATAATCATCATGAGCATCAATTCTCATAAACAGAGGCATATCCTCCGGAATATTACTGCGTATCGCCTTAATACATTCTAGAGGATATCTCACACGGTTCTCAAAGGAACCGCCATATTCATCGGTTCTCTTATTAAAGAATGGACTTAAGAAGCTATGAGGTACATAATTATGTCCGCCGTGAAACTCAAGCGTGTCATATCCTGCTTCCACGGCACGTCTGGCAGCCTGTCCGTATGCATCAATTGTCTCTTTTATTACTTCTAGGCTTGCGCCAGGAATTACATAATCCGTTCCTTGGATAGGCGTATCACATGGAACTATAATCATCGCTGTTTGGTCGCTGGCTACCGCGAAGCCGCCAAGCCATAGCTGAATACCTGCTTTTCCGCCGGCATTATGAATTGCGTCAGCTAATTTCTTTAAGCCCGGGATATACTTATCTTCAGAGATGGCTAAGAAATCCTTGGGAGCCGCCTTGGCATATACACTGCATACTTCCGTAAAATTAAGTCCGCAGCCGCCCAATACTCTTGCCACATGATAGTCTATTATCTGGTCAGTTACATATTTGTCTTCTGTTGCCATCTTGGTTCCCATTGCCGGAAAAATAACTCTGTTTTTTAATTCCAGACCTCTGATTTTAATAGGATTAAAAAGATGATTAAATGCCATAATATCCTCGCCTTTCACTAATTAAATTTTTAACAATCTTTATTTCTATATTATAAATCAATCAAGAAATTAAATCAATATGTTTAAAACAATTTGTTTTAAAATGTTGTTTTTCCATTGCTTTTGCAGATATTCTGCGAAAAAAAAGACCGCTGATGCGATCTTTAATTCTTCATTCTATCAATAACATATTTAATATACTCAATCCTTTTCTCTTTCTCTGCCATAATGGCTTTATCATAATTCAATAAATTGCTTTTATCAATGGGATATATGAGTGATGATATAAAAATGATAGTATTGTATTTGGATTGGAATGGGCTGCTTTCTACAACTTCACTTAATAATTTCTCTATTTTTAAATGCAATTCTTTTGTAACTTCAACGATTCTTTTTGACAATTCATCTTCCTGTTTTAATCTATCCGCTTCTTTTAATATTACGGTTAAACCGGAATAGCGGATGGTATATTCCATAATTTCATTGGCAAATAAAATAAGACGTTCTTCCTGGGAATACTCTGTTTTGTCCAGAATCGAGAAGATGGCAATCGTATTGGAGATAAAGAATTCTTTTGTCTGCCGCAGCATCTCATCCTTGGATCTGAAATAATAATTAATTGCACTCACATTTACACCGGCTTCTTTTGCAATCGCTCGTATGGGTACATTGCTTGTCCCTTTATTCCCTATTAAATACAAGGTACTATCTAGAATCTTCTCTTCAACACTCTTTAACTCTCTCATGGATTATTGCTCCTTGTACTTATTAAGCATTATAAAAGATATATCACATACTTAAATATTATATAGGCTTGAATTACATAACGCAAGGATAAACAGGACCTTCCGATCACAATCATTTCAGCTGCAGGCCATGATATTGCAATGATATGTATGCCGGTCGACGGCTGCCTGGGTAAAGTGTAATGAAGAAGGCAGATCAGAGCTTCTCATAGACAGGCTTACCCTGGACGAAGGTGGCATAATATTTATAGCCAAGCCCTTTCAGCAAATCAGGCACCACATGAAAATCATAGCACAAATGCTCCGGTTTATGGGCATCGGAGCCGATGGTAATCAGTTCACCGCCTAATTCCCGGTATCTCTTCAGAATCTCAGCCTTGGGATGGGCATATCCAAGACCGTATTTAAAGCCGGCAGTATTCACTTCGATACCCTTACCACAGTAAATAATTGTTTTCAGAGCCTCATCCAGGATATCCGCAAAATCAGTATAGGAATAATCGGCCTTTTTTCCGCCGGCAGTAGGAGCATAGCGAATAATATAATCCAGGTGCCCATAGACGTGGAAATTATTTCGAAAGAGTTTGCAATTATCTGCAATGGATTTAAAATAAGCCAGGAGGCCCTCCTCCTTCGTCCGATGCTCCCAGAAATCAGGAAAGTAGGGGTCCATATAGTCCAGCACATGGGTGGAGCCAATGGCAAAATCAAAATCATACTTCTTCATTAAATCGTTAAAATACTCAGTCACCTGGGGCTGCAGGCCAAGCTCGATGCCCGTCAGTATCTGGATCTGCTTTGCATACTGCTCTTTCATCCGGTTTAATTTGATGGTTTATTCCTCCGGATCAAACACGAAGCGGACATCTCCCTTATGGGGGTAGTCATAATCCATGTGGTCCGTAAAACAAAGCATTTTCAGGCCTAATTGAATGGCGCGTTCTATCACCTGCTCCATCGGTGCCTGAGAATCACCGGAGAAGTTGGAATGTACGTGGTAATCTGCAATAATCATAAATAAGCTCCTTTCGATACCGGTTATCGGTTATTCCCTGTTCTTCGCGGCATAACCGGACTATTCAATTTGTTGGATGCCTGAGATGTCTGTAGGGGATACCATGGAATAGTTGGTATAATATACTACAAATCCGGGCTTTCCACCGCTTGGTTTTTTAACGTTCTTCTTGATGGTATAATCGATCTCCACCTTGT
>JAEZFH010000437.1 GCA_023437885.1 Bacillota bacterium
CCTTAGGACCGATCCCGTCCTCCCAACGGTATCCGGATACGAAATTTCCTCCTGGATAGCGAACGATTGGCACCTGAAGTTCTTTCGTGAAATCAATTACATCCTTTCGAAAGCCCATATCATCAGCAAGGGGATGACCCGGATCATAGATCCCCCCATATACCGCACGGCCAATGTGCTCGATAAAAGAACCATAGATTCTTTTATCAATTGCCCCTACCTTATAGTCTCTGTCAATTTTTACAGCTGCCTTTTTCATGTTACCCTCCTATGACATTAATATTTTATGTGCTACTTAAATTGAACCCACTTTCCCCTTTAAACCACCAATTCCATTCTCTGAATGATATGATCCTGGTAGACCTTATCCAGTTCTACAAAATATCCGCTCCAGCCCCAGACCCGGACGATGAGATTTCGGTGGTTTTCCGGATGCCTCTGAGCATCCAGCATGGCATCTTTATTTACCGCATTTAATTGCAGCTGGTGTCCTCCCAGCTCCATGAAGGAACGCACCATAATAGCAACCTATTGGATGCTGTCTTCACTGCGAAACATCGTATCATGCAATTCCAGGGTCAGAGGACCTCCATTGACCGCCCTCTTCAGATTCGGCTTTGCAAAGGACTGCAGAATGGAGACCGGCCCCGTACATTTGGCAAAGAGACTCGGGGAGTAATTACAGCCCAACCCGTCACCTTTTCGTCTGCCGTCGGGGGAAGCCATGGTATCCTTAGCGTGCCAGATATAATACATGGCCGAACCCGTGCCTGCCCGGAAGATTCCGCCCCGGTCATTGTTCTTCCCCTTCAGGGAGTCTGCAAATTCATCCAGCAATTCCACCGCAATTTCATCCACATAGTCTATATTATTACCCATCTTAGGCGCATCGTAGCGGAGCTTATGATACAGCATATCATACCCTTTAAAGTCCTTTTTCAGAGCATCCATCATCTGCTCTGGCGTTACATACTTTTCTTCAAATACATATTTCCCGATTGCCGCCAGGGAATCCGCCGCACTGGCAACTCCTGTACCATGAAAACCATAATTATTGTATTTTGCACCAAAGGAAACATCCCGTGCCTCCTCCGAACAGCCGTCCATCATCAGAGAAAGGAAAGGTGCCGGAAAGAGATAGACATTGTTCACCTTATTGCAAAGATCCTCCGCCTGCTTTGCAATATTCTTTTTGACCTCTGCTTTGAAGTCATCAAAAGAGGTACAGACCACAAGCTTCTCCACAACGGTATCCTCCACCGCTTTGATAAAGGAGAGCGCTTCTATATTAGGGATATCCATGGCAACGCCCGGAATGATGAATTCCCAGCAGGCTGCCACTACATAATTATAAGCATCTTCCTTGTGGTATCCCAGATCCAGTAATCCGGGGATTACAATATCATCATTGGAGTACTGTGGGAAGCCCAGTCCCTGTTTTGTAAGCTTGCTTGCAAGCACATAGGTTTCTATGGGGGTGTTCTTGTTGACACGAAGATTGATTTTAGGATCAATGACCCTGAGCTCAAGGCTGGCCTTTAAGCATAGCTCGGACAAGAGATTATAGCTGTCCGTCCCGTCAGGGTTTAAGCCTCCCAGCACCATACTCTGCCCGTTGTCCCCCTGCTGCATTCCGGGATAGAGATCACTGTCCCTGTTAAAGCTGAGGAAAAACTCCTCCAACAGCTCTAAGGCACTCTCTTCATTATAGGTACCGTTTCTGATATTCTTAATGAAGTAAGGGTACATATATTGGTCAAAGCGGCCGACGGTGTTATGGTAGTTGCGTCCGCACCACATGGTAAAATGAAGAATCCGAAACATCTGCAGCGCTTCAAGGAAGGTTTTCGGTGCCCCAGCCGGTACCTTTTTCAACGTTCTGGCAACAATTTGATTTCCCTGCTCTTCCGCTTTTTTTTGATACTTCTCTGCCAGCTCCAGCACTGCATCGATAATTTCCATCTGCAGCTCCAGATAATGTGCCTTTTCCTTCTCCCCCCTTTCCAGAAACTGCTCCCTGCTCTGTTTCAGCTCCTCCTTCTTCGGTACAAGTCCGGTGTTCATCAACCTGGTATAATCAACGCTGATATTGCACACATCTCCCAGTTCATGAAGCCAATGCTCCTTTCTCAGCTCCCCCATTTCTTCCTGTGTAAATAGTTCGGGAACCGTCCTCACTGTTCTTGTAAATGCAATTCTTTCTCCTGGAAATATTACCGGCTTCTCCTTCTTAATTACATAGAGCAGCCTCCTGGCAGCGCGGTCTGCCGGCTCCACCCGGTCTGCCGCAAACTGCCTCGCAAGTAGGTAGGCATCCTCTTCCTCCTGCCATACCTTTTTCTGCTCTTTTTTCACAACAAAAAGGTCGCGCAGCCCTGCAATTCTGTCATTCATAACACTTCACTCCTTATTCCGTATTCTTCAAATATTTTCTGCGATATCCATACCCTTTGCTCCGTGTCGAACTCCGGATGATATTCTTTTCCAAGCATTCCGTATTTTGCTCCTGCTGTTTTATGGTATGGCAGCAGCTCCACCTTCAGCAAATGCTTCGCATCGGCAATCCATTTGGCCGTTTCCCGGTAGTTCCTTTCGTCGTCATTCACACCCGGGATAACCGGAATGCGAATCACAAACGGAATCCCTCCCTCACACAGTACTCTTGCATTCCGCAAAATTAATGAGTTATCCACTCCGGTATATTTCCTGTGCTTTACCGGGTCCATTAGTTTCAGATCCATCATCACATAATCCAGGTGCAATAGCACCTCCTTGAACATCTCCGTTTCACAATAGCCTGAAGTTTCCACCGCACTATGTAAATCCTCGATTTCTTCCAGCACCTCTAAAAGAAAATCCGCCTGCATCAAGGGTTCTCCGCCGGAAAAAGTAACCCCGCCTCCATATCTGTGGTAATAACCGCTGTTCCTTCTGACCCTTGCCACCAATTCGTCCGAAGTCAGCTCTTCGCCAACGATACGCCGCACATTCAGCGGACAGACCGGTACACATGCACCGCAGGTATTGCATTCCTTTGGTTTGCATTCCTCATGTGTGCTGAAGGAATATATGCACGCTGCTTCACACTTCCCGCAGTGGGTACAGGAAGCAGCGCTAACCATCAGCTGCGGTTTCATGCTCAGACCCTCCGGATTATGGCACCATGAACACCGGAGAGGACATCCTTTCAAAAAGATGGTCTGGCGTATTCCAGGTCCGTCATAGATGGCAAATTCCTTTATATCAAATATAATACCGCTTTTCACCGGTCCCTCCTTAGTTACATTATCGTTAATGTAATGGACTATAAGTATCTGCATAAATTTACAGATACTTATGTTCTTCAACTCTCTGATTCTTAGATCTCTAATTTCTCAACTTCTCTAACTTCTTAACTTCCTCATTTATTTTTTCTTGGCTTTTATCCCTAAAATTTTAACCTATAATCTTATATTCCGGTCTGGCAATTCTTTCTCTCCTCTACAGTCTTTCTTCTGTCCTGATATCTCCAATGCCCATTC
>JAEZFH010000470.1 GCA_023437885.1 Bacillota bacterium
CTCCGGGCAGCTCGGTAAAGATGCATTGAGAGATTTGTTTGCTGTTTGACATACATAAAGATACCCCGGTCCAGTGTATTGCTGGCCGGGGATATTACTATTTCATATAAGCTTCATACCATTTCTTTGGCTTCTGTTTTGGCTGAATATCAGCTTCCTTCTCACGAAATCCACATCCTGGTTTACCTATCAGGCATGTACCATCCTTACCTTTGTAATCGCAGTTCTTTACTACTAAGGTGCAAATATATTTTTCCATGGATCATTCCTCTTTCGAACACTCGTTCGCTATTCTAGCTTCATTATAGCGCTATCACACGATTGTGTAAACAGGTTTTAAATGACAAATTTCAAACAAAAGAAAACCCCACTGTCAGCTCGACAGCAGGGCCCTCTTGAAAAAAAACAGTATCGTTGACTCATATTACCATTAATTGTATGAAATGCAAATATGATAAAATGTATAAATTTGTAACATGGCATTAGTGCTAAATTACTATAAAAAATGCTCGCATACACTTGCCTGTATACGAGCCTTGTAAGCTGCCTATATGCGTATATTACAGTGATTCCGCCATGGTGTAAAGTGGTAAATTGTGGATCAATTACCATAATTTACATGTCAGATTATGTTGAAAAATAAACTATAATAATATTGTTAATGTTGTATATCTGACGGTTTAAAGCAGGGCGTAACAAATGTATATTCCCCCGTACACCCTATATGTGTGCATTATAAAATACATTAATAAACCCTGTTTTAATTATCCCGCTCCTGCCTTGCCAGTGGGGGCGGGTTTACATACATTTTTATTCTCCATAAGCCGGGCAGGCATTACATATAGTAAAATCAATATTATAACTGTTTGCGTTCACGGCTCATTCTGGGTGATTGCGTAATGGTGTTATTAATATTGCACAGTTTTCCCGGAACATCCCCCTTGAAAACAAACATGTGTTCTGTTATAATGGTAGTAATTTCACTACCACAGGATACCGATACTTGATTTTTATAGAAAGGAAGACCACATGGAGAAGGAAATGAAAGATTTTATAGGACGAAGATGCGGCAAGGCTCTTGTCGAAAACGAAGAATATGTCGCGGCTGAGCGGTCCGGTACCGTATCACCTGATTTACTGCAAGTAATGGCAGAGGAGATTTGCTATTTGCAAGGAAAATCAGACGGTGAAAAAGGCATTCTCCCGTGCTGATATGTTAGCCAAAAGTGTTAGCCAAACCGTGGGTTTATGGCAGATACGATGTGTATTACAAACACGTAAACGAAATCAAACAAACATCATTAAACACGCTTAAAACAATGGATAGCGTTAAATGCATGGTTTGCAGCGTTTGCGCTATCCTAGACTAAGGATCTAGTCCGGGTTTCTGGGTAGGGGTTCAAGTCCCCTCGACTGCAGTAAGTAAAATTAAGGGTTATAGAGAAATCTATGACCCTTTTTTTTGTTAATCACTGATTTGTCTACCATTTTGTCTACCAAAACAAACCATCCTTAAAGTTTTAGCACTGAATTTATTATGCAAAGTAATAATAAATTTATTCGATCTTATAGCAAGAAATCAATAATCAAATATTCCAGGGCATTGCAATTACAATCAGAAGTAATGGAAATTGAATCAAACAAAAATAACAGAATTACTTTTCTCACATAAATTGTTTATATAATATATTGTTGGAGATTATTATATGGTTGTTTCGCCAGATCTGAATAATTTGCAGTATAAGGAAATACAAGGGATTAAGTATTTTGAATTATTTGCAGAAGAAGTGTATCAGGAAATACTACCGGGCGTGATCATGAAAGCGTGGGGATATAACGGAAGCACCCCTGGACCAACAATACAGGTACACCCTGGTGATTATGTTAATATCAGGGTATATAATAGATTGCCGGAACCTACAAGTGTTCACTGGCATGGCCTTGATGTACCCAATGTTATGGACGGAGTTCCTGAAGTAGAACCTTCACCAAAAATAAACCCGGGGTCTTTCTTTGACTATCGCTTCAGGATTAATAATCCACCCGGAACTCATATGTATCATACCCATTATATATCCCATAAACAGCAGATGATGGGCTTGGAAGGGGGATTTATTATTCTTTCAGAAAACAGTCGAGATATTGATAAAGACTATTTTATTATGCTCCAGGAATTCAAAATTGAGGATATGCCCATGGGAACAATAACTCCAGGGATTTATGATATAGACCCCACAGATCATATCTTTAACTTTTTTACCATGAACGGAAGATGTTTTCCGAATACAACTCCATTATTAATAAAATATGGTGATGATGTGAAAGTAAGATTAGGAAACGCTATGATGGATGCCCACCCGATTCATATACATGGACACCAGTTTGATGTCATAGCTTCTGATGGAAATTCTATTTCTCCAACCAGTGTTATAAGAAAGAATACAATTAATGTAGCATCAGGAGAAACCTGGGATATCAGATTCCATGCAAATAATCCTGGAATATGGCCATTTCATTGCCATATTCCGCACCATATGTCAAACAATATGACAGAAGCATCTGGTGGCATGTTTACTACCATCATATATTAATTATGAAAGTCTGATATTTAAGTAGGAATTTGAAACTACAATAATACCGTTCAATGCTGAGCTAATTTGTGTTTTGACTTCAGATCAATGAAATCTAATAGAGATATTATGGATATCCTCTAGGATTAATGTAAAAAAATTAATTCTTGAGGATTATTTTCTGTCCATAATTCAAACATAATTGCCCTTTACAATAAGAACATAGAAACAATAAAACAAAATCAAAAAGGAGATATAATTATGATAATAAGAAAATTGGTAGTTGGAGCAGTATTGGTTCTCGCACTTAGTACAACCACAATTGCATTTGCAAAGGAAAGTAGTAATCAAAGACAGGTTGGCAGATCTTCAGCTAATACAATGTATTCTATGATGGAGCAATTTGGATATGATGAATTTGCTCAGGATATTAAGGATGGCGATTATTCTGCAATGGATGACTTCATGAATAATCTATCAGATGAAGACTATCAGAAGATGATTGATTTAATGAAAGAATCTGGCTATGGTAATATGGCAGCAATGATGGAACGAATCGATAAAAACGACATGATTTCGATGCACAATGCGATGGGTGGTGCAGCAGGTTGCCATAGCCAAAGGCGAGATCAATGAAGAAACATTTGAAAGAATGAAAAAAACGATATTTTAAGGAGGTATTGCTATGATGTACAGATATTTTAATCAAGGGTTTGATAGTAATAGTTTATGTCCGAGACTAGGATATTTTAATAATGCGTGGAGCATTATCGCCGGAATAGGCTTGATAATAACAATTTCTTTACTTTTTTATTTTTTTGTTCATAATAAAAAGAAAAGGGTATCTTCTGAAGCATTAGAGATATTAAAGCTGCAATTTGTAAAAGGTGATATTTCAGAAGATGAATATTTCAGAAGAAAAAGCTTATTAGAGCGCTAAATAAAAGTGGAACGAGGTGAAATGAATGGTTTATCAAATTCTTGTAGTAGAAGACCAGAAAGAAATCAGTGATGTATTAATGAAATATATCGCTAAGGAAGGCTATGGCGTAGCTGTCGCCGGTAATGGGTTTGAAGCGCTGGAGTTGTTTGGTAACCAGGAATTTCATCTTGTTCTTCTTGATATCATGATGCCAGGTATCAGCGGTTTTGAAGTACTGAAGGAAATTAGAAAAATATCGGATGTTCCGGTGATTATGTTAACTGCAAAGCAGGAAGAAATCGATCGTCTCAAAGGCTTCGAAACAGGTGCAGATGACTATGTCATTAAGCCCTTTAGTCCAAGAGAGCTGATGAAACGGATTCATGTTTTCATCAAACGTATCTATAAGGAAACGGATGAAATCGTATATAGCTTCCGTGATTTAAAGCTATATACAAAGGGAATGAAGCTAGTTAAAAATAATAATGAAATTGTATTGACAGCAGCCGAATATAAGCTGTTGTTTGTTTTATTTAAAAATAGGGGACAGCTTCTTACCAGAGAACAATTGATTGAATTGGCGTATGGCAGTGATTACGAAGGATATGACAGAAACATAGATAGCTTCATAAAGAGAATACGACAGAAGATAGAAGATGATCCTAAAAACCCCAAAATTCTGATTACTAAATACGGAGCAGGTTATATATTCGGAGGTGATGAGGGATGACGGTGAAAAGGCAATGGTTGCTTGTATTAATTATAATTGCAGTAATTTCTGTTGTAATAAATACTTTTGTTCTCAGCAATCTGACAAATCAGTACTTTAAAGATTATGTCAAAGATAATTACAACCAGCATTTTAATCAAATAGTCGAATACTTAACCAATACATTAAAAGATGAAAACTACTCGTCGAGTCAAGTATCAATTGATTTGGAGGCCCATCTGGCCGACCCAATTACAAGAATAAAGGTCTATGATGTAGACGGCAATCTGATTTCTGATGTTAGTACTGATGCGCAGTCCTATGTAGGCAACTCTTCTATGCACAGGATGATGGGCCGGATGATGGGTAATAGGATTAATTCCCAGTCCGAAGAGGTGGATCATGCTCAGATTACCGATAATGGAAGATTAATCGGCCAGATTAATATAACAAGATATAGCTCTGCTGAAAATTCGGCTACAATATGGGCTTTCCAGTCTTCGCTTCTGAAAAATAGTTTTATTTCAATTATAATCGTACTTATCGTAGCAATTGGGATTGGGATTCTTGTCAGCAAAAGAATGAGTAGGGACTTAATTCATACCTCCGAAATGGCGCAAAATCTTGATGTCGGAAATGATACTCCGGTATTCAAATCAAAGGTAAAGGAAATCCAAGTGATACAACAAAGCTTGGAATCTCTGAAAGCAAGGTTGATGCTGAAGCAAAAAAGCAGAAAAACGTTGATTGATGAGCTGGTTCACCAGACCAGAACACCACTCACGATATTAAGAACACATCTGGAAGGAATTGAGGATGGAATCATTGAGTTTGCTCCCGAAGAAATCCGGATATGTGAAAATCAGATTGATAATATAACAACTATCATAACCAACATGAGTAATATGATTGATGCAGAAAAAACTGAAAGCTCAATCAATATTGAGGAATTTGAGTTGAATCAGATGATTAGACAGATCATGAATGGCCTCAAAGCTCAGTTTGAAAAGAAAAATATCGATTTCAGCTTTGATGCAAAGGAAAAAGTGACAGTAAAGACGGATAAGTACCGATTGAGTCAGACGGTATACAATATTCTAACCAATGCTTATAAATTTACAAAACAATACGGAACTGTAAAGGTATCATACCAAATCAGCCAAGATACAATTATTTTGACGATAAAAGATAACGGATCAGGAATCGATGAAAAGGATCTGGACCAAATTTTTAATGCATACTATAAGAATGACAAATCAATGGGCTTGTCAGGAGATGGTTTGGGTTTATATATTGCAAAAGAAAATATGGGAAGTATCCATGGTACAATCGCGGTTGAATCAGAAGTAAATAAAGGAAGTAAGTTTATATTAACATTTCCGATTGAAATAAAATGATATGCATTAAATCTTTCGGCAAATTTGTCACACTTTTGCTACACCCATTAAGACGATGCCGCAAAGCTCCTTTCTATAAGGTGTTGCTTGCTCAGTAAGATATTGGATTTCTGTGCTTGGTTGATTAGGGTGGGCATAGTGCTTGAATAGCGTTTGAAGATCGTTGTGCCAACTGATAACCAGTAATAAGTTAATTTGACATTATTTGGACGTTGGGTTAAAATAAAAGTGCGTTGAAAATGTGTAAGTAGTCTGTAACGTTAACCTTCAGAGAGTTTGTACCATGGGTGAGAGTGCAAATGGACTGTTATGGATGAATTTCAGCATTGGAGCTTTTCATGAAAAGTACATTAATGATATGTACGTTAAGTGAATGTAGTTGCTGCATTAAAGCATAAACAAGTGCAGATATAAAAATATCTGAACATGGGTGGTACCGCGGGTAGACTCGTCCCATATGAATAATATGGAGCGGGTTTTTTTGCGTTATAAACAGTATATTTAATAATTCAGAAAGTAGGAGAAAGGTATGCAGGAATGTAATGAATTAGCTGAAAATGTTTCTGAGATTAAACAGGAAATTTTAATTGGCGCTGAAAAGTTGAGTAGCTCAAAAGCTGTCTATGAGTTTAAAAAAGTATTTCTTGACTCAAAGAATGGGAAAATAAGTAATCTAATGAAAGCAATGCACAGCATTGCGCCGCAGGATCGCGCGAACTATGGAAAAGGCGTAAATGATTTGAAAGAATGGGTACAGCAATTCTTTGAGGAGATGGAGCAGAAGATCAAAGAAAAAGAACTTCAGCTACGATATGAATCTGAAAAGATTGATATCACAATGCCTTCTGAAAAAATTGAATATGGAAACCTACATCCTGTGACTCAAGTAAGGAATCAATTAATAGAGGTTTTTTCGGAAATGGGTTTTCATGTTTATGAAGGTACCGAAATCGAAACAGATTATTATAATTTTACAGCTTTAAATACCCCTCAGGATCATCCGGCCAGGGATATGCAGGATACCTTTTATCTGTCTCCTGAATTCCTACTACGTACTCAGACCTCTGCTGGACAAATTCATGTAATGGAAAATAAAAGACCCCCGATAAAAATTATATCTCCAGGGAAAGTATTCCGTTCCGATGATGATGCAACACATTCACCAATGTTTAGTCAGATGGAGGGCCTTGTTGTAGATAAAGGAATTACTCTTTGTGATTTGAAGGGGATGCTTGATATATTTGTTCAGAGGATTTATGGTGAAGGAACTTCTACTCGGCTAAGACCATCGTATTTCCCTTTTACAGAGCCTTCGGTAGAAGTTGACTGTAGTTGTTTTGAGTGTGCAGGAAAAGGTTGTAAGCTTTGTAAAGGAACTGGTTGGATCGAGATTCTGGGGGCAGGAATTGTAAATAAAAAAGTCCTGGAAAATTGCGGAATTGATTCTGAGGAATACAGTGGATTGGCTTTTGGAATTGGAATGGAGCGTACTGCGATGCTAAAGTATGGAATAAACAATATTAAACTATTATTCGAGTCGGATTTGCGTGTATTAAAGCAGATTAACGATAATTAGGAATAAGAAGACGGAGGTTAATTATGTTAGTGCCATTAAGCTGGTTGAAAGAATATGTAGATATAGATATTCTACCTCAAGAATTAGAAAAACAACTTTTTTCTTGTGGATTTGAAGTAGAAGAATTAATTGAGATAGGAAAGGATATTCACAATGTTGTTGTTGGTTTTGTTGAAGAATGTGAAGCGATTCCAGACACTCATCTCCATCTATGCAAAGTTAATGTTGGATGTAATGGAATTTTGCAGATTTGTTGTGGTGCAGATAATGTTAAAACAGGAGGAAAATATCCTGTTGCACAGATAGGCGCTTCTGTATATATGACAGCCAAAGATCATACGAAAGTTGAAGGTGTAGTAACAATTAAGCAAGGAAAACTTCGTGGTTATGAATCATATGGAATGCTTTGCTCGGGTGCAGAACTTGGTTTGAACGAGAATTTGTATCCAGGTGCGGGATATAACGGACTGCTGGTTTTGCCGGATGATGCAGAAATTGGAGCAGATATAAAACCTATTGTTGGTTTAGATGACTGGATTTTTGACATTGCTATTACAGCAAATAGACCAGACTGCAATAGTATTCTTGGTATAGCAAGAGAGGTGGCCGCTGTCCTTGAGAAAGATTTAAAGCTGCCCGCTCTGGATTATTCAGAAACGGAAGTCAACAAAAATGGTTTTAAAGTTACGGTAGAAGCGCAGGATATTTGCTCGCGGTATATAGCTCATTATGTATATGATGTTAAAATTTCTGATTCTCCGGCATGGATGAAACGCCGTCTCGCATTAGTTGGATTGGATTCCATTTCCAATGTGGTGGATATTACTAACTATGTTTTGAAAGAAGTTGGACAACCTATGCATGCATTTGATTGTTCCTATCTAGAAGGAAGTCAAATTAATGTAAGACGTGCATTAGATAAAGAGAAGATTGTGACATTAGATGAACAAGAAATATCTCTGAATTCTATTAATCTTGTAATATGCGATGGTGTAAAACCAGTAGCCTTGGCAGGTGTTATGGGAGGGGTAAATTCTGAAATTCGAATTGAAACTAAGGAAGTGATATTTGAAGCTGCAAAATTTGCACGTGATAATATCAGAAAAACATCCCGTGCAATTGGTAAACGTTCCGATGCAAGTGCAAGATTTGAAAAAGGTGTAGATGAGTATTCAACTGTGTTTGGTATGAAGCGAGCGCTACATCTGATTGAGGAACTAGGATGTGGAAAAGTTTCCTGTACACATGTGGATGTTAATACTGGAAATTCTATAGAACCTAAAGAAATGAAAATAAGCATTAGAAAAGTGAACCGTGTTCTTGGGATTGTTGTACCAAATGAAGATATTCTACGAATTTTGAAAAGCTTGCAGTTTAATCCAGCAATTAAAGGGGATGATCTAACACTTGAAGTACCTGCCTACCGTGAAGATGTAGAAGCCTATCCTGATATTGCAGAAGAAGTTATTCGAATGTATGGATATGATAATCTGGTTTCAACCTTTATGCCGACTGCCAAAGTTACTATTGGTGGTTGTGATATAAAATTTAAGTATAGAGAGGTAATAAAGAAAGCCTTATGCAATATAGGAGCTTATGAATGCATACACTATTCTTTCTTCTCACCATCTGATTTAGATATGTTGAAAATTAAACATAATGCAAAAGAGAGAAATGCAATACGAATACTGAATCCAATCAATGAAGATCTTTCGCTAATGAGAACTACCTTAGCAGCATCTATGATAAATGCGATTACTCGCAATCAGAAAAGAGGTAATTTGGATGGGAGATTGTTTGAAGTTGGAAATATTTTTATCCCAAAGGGATTACCTTTGGAAGAGTATCCTGAGGAACGTGAGATTCTCTGTGTTGGGGTATTTGGGGAAAAAGAATCCTTCTTTACATTAAAAGGTATCGCGGAAGGTATCGCTGACAGTTTGTTCCTGAAGTTTTCATTTGATAATGGGAAGAAAACATTCTTACATCCATATCAAACAGCTGTTATCTGTTGTGAAGGAATTGAGATAGGATACCTTGGAAAGCTTGCATATGATATTAAGGATAAAGTGGGAATGCGTACCCCTGCATATATAATGGAAATTGATCTGAATTTAGTGTCTCATTGGTATGGGAATAAACCGATTTTTATAACGCCGTCAAAATTTGCAGAAGAAAAACGTGATATTGCATTGGTAATGGATAAGGAGATTACATGTGGACAGGTTGAAGAATGCATCAAAGAAGCTTGTGCAAATGTGAAAGAAATAAGATTATTTGATTTATATGAAGGAGAACAGGTACCTCAAAATAAAAAAAGTATGGCATTTACTATTATATTTGCGCAAGAAGAGGAAGCTCTTAATTCAAAGGATATCGATGGTTTTATTGAAAAGATTCTAAAGAAATTAAACGATAAGCTGTTTATAGACTTAAGATCTTAAGAATGTTAACCTTGAATAAAATCGAGAATTCCGCTTTAGAAGGTATATGTAATTGTAATGACCGTGATTTTATCCGCTTCTATAGGCTATTAAATAAGAATACTTACAATCTCCTGTACTCATTCATCGGGGTTCAGCTTTCTCTGCCTTAGCAACAAGGGTAAGAGTTGCGGGAGTCACCATAAAATCATCACATTCTTTCATTATATTGACAAAGCGCAACCTATTGCATATAATAAATAAGCAATAAGTTGCGTAATAATTTGGAGGGTTAAAAAATGGACATTCCAACCAAAGAATATCTCTTTGGCAGTATTTTTCTTCTTGCAAACAAGCTGCAAACATTAGGAGATGCTGCCTTGGAGGAGATTACATTAAAGCAGTGGTTACTGCTTATTATGATTTTTAATATGAAGGAGAAACAGCCCTCCGTAACGGAAATAGCAGAGTTTATTGGTGGCACCAGGCAGAATGTACGAAAAATGCTGGAGGTCCTCTCTGCGAAAGGCTATGTGACACTATGCGTAAACAAACAGGATAAACGTAATCTATCCGTAGCGTTGACGGATAAAACATTTCTATTCTTCACACAGTTTGAAACCAAGGGCACAGCCTTCCTGGAACAGCTTTTTAATGGAATTAATTCCGACCTTCAGGAAAGCACCAGAATTACGGTGGAGGCACTTTTTAATAATCTTGAAAGGATGAGAATGCAATATGAAAAAAGCGATAGTCATATATAAATCCAGGTACGGTTTTACAAAAAAATATGCGGATTGGATCGCGCAGAGCTTAGATGCAGAGATAATGGAAGCCGGAAAGATAAAGGCTTCGGATTTACAAAATTACGATGTTATTATTTACGGCGGTGGCCTTTATGCAGGTGGTGTAAATGGCGTTTCGTTAATCAAAGATTCGTTTCAATCTATTGCAGATAAGTCGCTGTACCTGTTTACTGTGGGCGCTGCCGATGTAAGTAATGCAAAGAACATAAGCAGCATCCGCAATTCATTATCGAAGGTGCTTACTCCTGAAATGAAGAGGAAAATTAATATCTATCATTTTAGAGGCGGCATTGATTACCCGAGACTCAGTTATGCTCATCGTATCATGATGGGCATGATGGTTAAAGGGATCAAAAAGAAACCGGAAGCCGAATTAAGCAATGAAGAAAAAAACATGCTGGGAACCTATGGGCAAGTTGTCGATTTTACTGACATATCATCCATCCAGGACATGGTCGATAGTATAAAAGCCGGACTCAAGCAATAATTTATCGCTGGTTTTTGTTTTATAACAATCAGTGTATGGAAGGATTAGAATATCGGAGCTGGCCTTTTCACTGGCATGGCGTTATCTTCCTCTAGAATATTGCTCCCGAATTTGTTGCTGACAGGTAGAAATTTATTGACTTTGACGTCGTGTCGCAGTTTATAATTTGAATGAGATAGCACCTTAATGATAGGAACTATTTTTCTTGAAGTAAAGTCTAAGCAAAAAAGGAGCAAGAGACACATGGAGATGGAAGAGTATTTGGGAGATATTAAGAAACATCATGCAACCTTGTGCAGGCAGATTGAGAAGCATATGGGTAAAGAGCAGAGTATCAAAATCCTTATGGACATTCCGGTGCCTTCAGGAGGTGAAACTCCCCAGGAACGTGCAAAATGGGCTGAACTAGTGACGGAAGGTCTGGAGAAATCATGTGATAAAGATCAGTTAGTACAGGTCAGGCAGGGATGTGCCTGCGTGCAGACCAACAAATATTCTGCGTATAATAAAAAATATTTTCCTCAAATCCGACAGGAACATCCGGATGATGAGGAATATATGAAGGCCGTTGCTGAATTTTTAAGCGGTCGGCCCCGAATTGGCAAGAGAGTGGAATACATAGATAGAAAAATTATTACTTATATGGGGGAAGGAAGAGATTGCGGGTGCTTTGTCATCAAGGGCGGATGGGATATGCCTACTTCGACGACCTGGTGCTACTGCTGCCAGGGAACCCTATTCAGCCTCTATCAATTTATATTTCCAGAAAAGACCTGCCGTATGGAAATTATCGAATCCCATGCCACCGGCGGAAAGGATTGCATCTTTTCCACCTGGTATGAAGAGAAGGAATAGAGGTCCCAATACTCCGGGAATATCATTAAATAAGCAGACCACTGACATTTGTTGGTGGTTTTTTGCATTTGTAAACAGTAAGTATACTTTAATAAAGTGTAAATAATTATAAATAAATTAATTTTTAACATTAAAATTGTCAATTCCATTTCCTTACGATATAATAAGACTAGTATTGTGCTATACATGGATTAATATCATCCGGCAGAGGCACCCGAAGCTCATTAAAGCGGCTGCCGTGGATATTCCTGATAACATAAACATGTTCATGATCTTATTGCTATAATCCTGTAAATAAGCATAGCCAGATCATGTGCATTCCGCTTTCATTATACTCTGTGGCAGCAGTATTTAATTTGATTGAACATAAGAGTGGCTCGCAAAGCATGCCACTCGTTGTTGGGACACTGTTTGCTTCAGGGCTTGACAAAAGCATGGGGTGGTAGTATTTTTAGCAGTATTATGGAGGATGTAACATGAGCCAAAAGAATTTCTCGAATCTGGGGGATGAAATTAAAGATATCGTTCAGAATGCAGTAAATACGATGGATTTTCATCAGATCAACCGGGACATAGAGCATACGGTCCGGTCTGCCTTGAATGAAATCCGGGGTTCTTTGGGTAATAACCACAGGGGACCGGAATGGAAGGAGCCCCAGGACCGTCAGAATCAATGGAACGGGCAGGGCAGCAGCTACAATCAGACAAACCGGCAGCAAAATCCGGGAAATTGGAATCAATCCTACACAGCCAGAGGAGATTTTCGCCAGAGAGCCAGAGACCAGAGAACGGTTGTGGGAAGAAATGCAATGGAGAATAGATCAGGAGCGGTAGTTCCGAAGCAGAGAAACGAAGTCATTCCCTATGTTGAAGTGGGGAGAGTATCCGGAATTCTTCTGACTGTATTCGGGAGCATCGGAGTAGGACTCTTCGGGATCGGATCCTTGGTATTGGTTCTGTTGGGATATATTCTGAACCAATTCAGTTTTTTTGGGACAATCGCCGCGGGTTTGATACCGCTGTTGATGATTAGCTTCTTTTTGATGGCAGGAGGAGGAAAAAACCGTAAAAGAGTGAAGAGATTCCGAAGATATCGGAAGACCATTGGCGGACGCAGCTATTGCTCCCTGGAGGAACTATCCCAGAGTACGGGGTGGAGCAGAAAATTTGTATTAAAGGATATTCGCCGAATGATATCTCTGGGTATGTTCTTGGAGGGACGCATTGACGAGCAGGAAACCTGTGTTATCCTGAACCGGGAGAGCTATCATCAGTATCTGGAGACAATGAAGAGTGCAAAGCTTCGTGAGATAGAGCAGCAGAAGCAGGCGATGGGCGAAGGTGCCGGGAGAGCGGGAAGTGCAGGCTCTCAGGAGGCTGTAAGGAACTCTGCAGCCGATCTTTCACCGGAGAAGGAAGAGCTGAGAAAAGCACTGGAAAGCGGCAGGGCCTGTATTCAGCAGATGAAGGAAGCCAACGAGGAGATTCCGGGAGAAGAGATTTCCAGGAAGCTCTATCGCATGGAGGTGGTTACCGGAAGAATTTTTGATTATGTCGAGCTCCATCCGGCCCAGCTTCCCGAAATCCAGAAGTTTATGGAGTATTATCTCCCGACTACATTAAAGCTGATCAATGCCTACCGGGAATTTGACCGGCAGCCGGTTCAGGGAGAGAATATCACCACGGCGAAGAAGGAGATTGAATCCACACTGGATACGATCAATCATGCTTTTGAAACCTTGTTGGACAGCCTTTATGAAGATGCTGCCATGGATGTATCCACTGATATCTCCGTACTGGAGACCATGCTTGCCCAGGAAGGACTTACCCCTGGTGAACTGAAAGCAAACAACGACAAGCACTAAACCGCTTGCCTTATGTTTACAACGACAAGCATTAAACTGCTTGCCTTATGTTTACAACGACAAGCGGTAAGCCGCTTGCTTATGTTAATAAAATGATGGAGGGATAAACCGATGAATAATGAAGTACCGACCCTTACTTTTGAACCTTTTGCCCCAGAGGTGAATGAAGCGCAGCTTGTACAGCAGGAAAGCGCTGCCCCTAAAGCAGCAGTATTGGACGAAACCAACCTGTCTCCGGAAGAAAAGCGGATGGTGGAGGACTTTGCAGATAAAATTGACCTCACCAAGTCAAACCTGGTTCTTCAATACGGTGTGGGAGCTCAGAAGAAAATAGCGGATTTCTCGGAAACTGCGTTATCCAATGTGAAAACGAAGGATTTGGGTGAAATTGGCGAGATGCTCTCCGGCGTAGTGATGGAGCTGAGAAGCTTCGAGTCCGAGGAGGAGGAGAAAGGATTTCTCGGCTTTTTCAAGAAGACCTCCAATAAGCTGGCAGCGATGAAGACAAAATATGATAAGGCAGAGCTCAACGTCAATAAGATCTGCCAGGCACTCCAGGCGCATCAGATCCAATTATTAAAAGACGTGGCTATGCTGGATAAAATGTATGATTTGAACAAGACGTATTTTAAAGAGCTGTCCATGTATATACTGGCCGGTAAGAAGAAGCTGGTTAAGGTTCAGGAAGAGGAGCTTCCGAGACTGATCGCACAGTCGGAACGAAGCGGACTCCCGGAGGATGCACAGGCGGTCAATGACCTTATGGCTGTAATCAACCGTTTTGAGAAAAAAATCCATGATCTTGAACTGACGAGAATGGTTTCCATACAGATGGCACCCCAGATTCGTCTGGTTCAGGGTAATGACACCATTATGGCAGAAAAGATACAGTCCACCATCGTGAACACGATTCCGCTGTGGAAAAGCCAGATGGTTCTTGCACTGGGGGTTGCCCACTCCACCCAGGCGGCCAAGGCCCAAAGGGAAGTAACGGATATGACCAATGAATTGCTTCGGAAGAATGCAGAGACCCTGAAGCTTGCCACCGTTGAGACGGCAAAGGAATCCGAGCGCGGTGTGGTTGATATCGAGACCCTGCGTATTACTAATGAGTCTTTGATCTCAACGCTGGATGAGGTTCTCAGGATTCAGACTGAGGGCCGTCAGAAGAGAAAAGAGGCCGAAGTAGAGCTTCAGCGCATAGAAGGCGAACTAAAGAATAAACTGCTTACCCTCAGCCGCTAGTGATTGATGGAGCTGTAATGGCAGAGCAGCATGAGAAATAAAAGAACTGTCATTGATAATTATAATGCCCCTGGAGCAGACGGGATTAATAAAATCGTTGTCTGCCTTCGGGGGTGCTTTTATATTCAAAGTCTCATGCTGAGCTTCTTTTGGGTATTACTCGTGCCGTTTACAGTGACGTGTCCAAAAATGTGAAGTACTAATCTGTAATGGCTACGCCTGGTCATGTTCCTTCCGCTTTTATTTTATTGCATCACTGAAACCGCTGTGGTATGATTTACCTGAGTAAAGTGGTATACGACTGAGATGAATTTAGCAGAAGAGGCTTATGCAGGAGTAACTTTGGGTAATAACGGAGAAGAGAGTATGGATTTTAATGAATATGATGAGCAAATAAGGGGACAAATTGACCAGGTACTGGCGATACGGATGCAGTGTCCGGAGGACACGAAGAATATATGTAAGAAGCTGGTCAGCCTCGGCAAAAAAGAGGGTGATAATAAGCTGCTGGGTTTTGCTTATTATTATCTTGCGGAAGCCTATTTTGACTGCAATCAATACAATAAGTTTATCCAGAATCTGATTCAGGGATTGGAATACCAGCTTAAGGTTCCGATGGTAAGCCTTCTTGCCAAATCCTATAATATGCTTGGCATCAATGCGGATAATCAAGGGAATATTCCAGCGGCAATTGACTATTATCTGACCTCGTTAAAATACAGTCACGAATACGGGCTGAATTACGAAGCAGGGCTTGTGAATACCAACATCGGACATATTTATGCCGCTCTTGAGGAATATAAAACAGCAATTCATTATCTGGAAAAGGCATTGAGCTGCTTTCATAAAGACAAGGTGGACAAAGACAGCAGCCGGAACCAAATCATTACACAAACTACGATTGCGGCCTGCTATCTGCGGATCGGGGAACGGGAGACAGCCTTTCATTGGTTCGAGCGGATAGAGAAGGAACGGGGCAGGTTTGAAGACGACAGCCATTATCCTATCATTATCCTTTGCTTTGAAGTACTTTTTTTCCATACGATGGAGGAATATGCTAAGCGGGATGAGCGGATCAGCCAGCTGATCGTAATAATAGAAGAGGTTTCTTCCCTGTTGGATATCTATGATGAAGCGTTTCTTCTTTGTGATATATTAAATGAAATTGGGCATTACCACGATTATTGGAGAGTCCTGGAACGGGTAGAGCTGCTGACCCGGCAGGCGGGCATCACCAACATGCGGTTAAAGGTGCTAAGGCATAAACTGCAGTATTATAAGCTTATGCATAACGAGAAGGACTATATGCTGGCCTGTGCCGATTACTTTGTACTATCGGAGCAGCTGGAGGCTGAGAATAAAGCGAATGCCAGGAGTGCCATTGAGCTTCGCATGGATCTGGAGGCGATTAAGGAGAAGCAGAGTGTGATTCAGGAGGAGAACAAGCTGCTTCTTGAGAAATCACAGAGGGACCCTCTGACCAAGCTTCCCAACCGTGACCGGCTGAACGAGTATTCCGAACTTGCTTTTGAACGGGCATCCCGAAGCAAAACAAGCCTGGGAATCGAGATATTTGATATTGATTGCTTTAAGGAATATAACGATACCTTCGGTCATCAGGCCGGGGACAAATGCCTGAAGAAGATTGCGAAGCTTCTCCATGCCCTGATGGATCGCGGAATATTCTGTGCACGCTACGGCGGGGATGAATTCATCATCCTGTATGAAAATAAAACCGACGATGAGATTCTGGAAATCGCAAGAAAACTGCAGCAGGATGTCATTGATTTAAAGCTCAGGGGAAATACGGTGGAGCGGCCGATGATCACCATATCCCAGGGTATACGCAATTCTGTGCCCGTGGAAGGGAATAAGATTTGGGATTATTTCTATGCGGCGGATATGGCGATGTATAGGATAAAGCGCGCCAATAAAAATGATATTGGGTTGGTGCACAAGGCAAACGAATAAGGTCGGAGAGTCAGGGAAAGGAATAGAAATAACATGACAAAAAGCAGACTGGCGATGAAATTACTAGGGCTTAGCTTAATTCTTTTTATCCTGGGAAAGGATACGGACGAAGCTTGGGCATATCCGGAGGCAGAGGCTGCAGTCAAGGCAGCTGCAATCAGCAATTACAGCTCCTCGGACGGAGGCGGAGAGGATACAGCCAGTGCCGGAGAAGGAATGGGTACAGGGAAAGCTGTGACCGCAGGTGATGGCACCGGCGAAGAGAAGGTGGAAGCCAAGGAAGCAGCGGCTGGACAGGAAGAACCTGAGAATACGGAAGAGGATAAAGAGTATCAGGGAGAGCTTATTCTGAGTACGGAACACCTTTCCCTGCAGCAGGGTGACAGCGCTGTGCTGGAGGCAGAACTTACCGGGGATAATTTCATGGGTAAGAAACTGCGATATCAGAGCAGCGATACGAAGATAGCCACAGTCAGCCAGAGCGGTAAAGTGAAAGCACTGCACTGGGGGACAGCAACGATCACTGTGACCCTGGGGAAGGCCAGAGCAAAATGCAGGGTTACGGTATCGAAGGACATAACGCTCACCATCAGTGCGGCAGGGGATTGTACCTTTTCCAGTGACATAAAGCAGCCTGCCAATGTGAATTTCTTCTCGGTATATAATAAGGTGAAAAATGACTCATACTTTTTCAAGAATGTAAAATCCATCTTTGAGAAGGACGATATGACTATCGTAAATTTTGAAGGGACCTTAAGCAATCAGGGAAAGAGAGAGGATAAGCAGTGGGCCTTCCGGGGCAAGCCCTCCTATATCAATATCCTGAAGGAAGGATCGGTAGAAGCGGTTGCATTTGCCAATAATCATGTCCGGGACTACGGTGAGATCAGCTACACGGATACGATCAAAAGCTTTGAAAAGGCAGGGATACGTTATTCCTCCTATGAAAAAACCGGAATCTATGAGGTGAAAGGGATGAAGATCGGCATGGTCTCCGTTCAGGAGACCGGGAGAAGCGATAGCAAGACTGTGCTGAGAAGAGCTCTGAAGGCCATCAAAAAGGAAAAAACAGACCTTTTAATTGTCAGCTTTCATTGGGGAACGGAGAGGAGCAGCCGCATTACAAAATCCCAGAGAGAGCTGAGCCGGATTGCCGTTGACGAAGGAGGAGCGGATCTGGTGCTGGGTCATCATCCCCATGTTCTCCAACCGGTAGAAAAATATAAGAATGCTTATATTGTATATAGCCTAGGGAATTTCTGCTTCGGCGGAAACACGAATCCGCCGGATAAGGATACGATGATCTTCCGGCAGACCTTTACCTTCCATAATGATGAATTGCTGCAGACGGATGAGGTTCGCGTCATTCCCTGCTCCGTATCCTCCACGGATCGGCGCAATAATTATCAGCCCACTCCGAGTACCGGGAGCGAAAAGAAAAGAATATTGAAGAAAATCAACGGATACTGCAAGCAATATGGCATTTCCTTTGATAAGAACGGAAGCATTATTATGAATAAATAAGCAGTCTTGGGATGAAACAGCCGGCAGATAACATCTGCCGGCTGTAATTATGTCCTGTTATAATTTACTTTATTGCGGTAAGACAAGATCGGCGCAAACAGGATAGTGATCGGACAGATATACACCGCTTTGACAATCCTCCCAGAGGGATATCTGACGGCACCGGATACTGCTCTCGGCAAAAATATAATCGATCTTTTCCGGATTATCCGAACGTCCAAAATCATGAAAGGTTCCCTTTATGTCAGCAGTCAAATCAATAAGCTGCGGGTATGACTTTAAGGGTTCCATCTCCTCTGAGGCGGGATAGGCATTAAAATCGCCGGTCAATATAACCGGGGCCGAAATAAATGTCTCTTCCTGCCGGATTCGGTTCAGAATCTGGCTGAGTCCCAGGCTTCGGGCTTCGCTCCCGATATGGTCCAGATGAGTGTTGTAAAGACGGAACACCTGATTTGTCTTAAGGTGATGCAGCAATGCCATGGTACAGGTGCGGGGGCAATCGCTTTGGCTGGGATAGCGTGAGCCGGGCAGCATCGGAGTTTCCGAAAGCCAGAACACATCCATCTTCAGCAAATTAAAATCAGACTTTCGGTAAGCAATGCATGTCTGCTCATCCTGCAAATTTCGATCTCTGCCGCAGCCGATGATATAATAATCCTGCAGCTGTTCCTTGAGCCATGCCGATACATGGGGCAGCACCTCCTGGAAGCAGATTACATCGGGAGACTCCTTTTGGATTTTATCCAATAGCAGGGGCTTCCTGTAATCAAAATTATTTATACCGTCCTGTCCGTAGTCACAGCGTATATTAAAGGTAGTTAATTTCATGTTCGTCTCCGTTTCTGCCTGTGCGTATTTCTACGAATGCATATTATACGAATGCGCTTTTCTGTGCATGTAAATTTATGCGCTTTCGCATTTTTGCGTATTCGCAAAAATGCACATGTATTGAGTTCATTTCTCTGTCTGTGCGGTTACTTTAAAAGTGATATACAGGAGCCTCTTCTGATTAGAGAGGATTTGTATACAAGATGCTTTGTGCCGGAACCCTGGAGCATATCAAACAGCAGTTCCACACTGGAAAGTGCCATCTGATCTGCCGGCTGTGCCACGGTATCCAGAGAGGGATGATAAAACTCCGCCTGTTCAATGCCGTCAAAGCCGATCAGGGAGATATCCTCGGGGATTCGAAGTCCGCTGGACAGGATGGCCTTCGCGGCTCCGATTGCCACAATATCTGCAAAGACGAACACAGCAGTCATATCCTTGTGCTTGGTCAGCAGCTGCTTCATCATCTTGAAGCCAAAATCATAGCCGGACAGGATGGAAAAATCGGTGGCCACCAAAGTTGGGTCATACGGAAGATTGAATTCCTTCACAGCGCGCAGATAACCGCTTAGTCTTAGAGAGTTCGGGGTGATTTTATCAAGCGGAGCGTTATAAATGAAGCCGATCTTCTTGTGGCCGAGAGAAACCAGGTATTCTACGGCACGGAATGCTTCTGCTTCATCGTCAATCCGGACGCTGGAATAGCTTTCTTCGGGAATTTCATCATCTGCCGAAACCGTCAGAAAGACACAGGGGACTTTCAAGTGCTTGAATTTATCGGCGGAATAATGAAAAGAACCACCCATGATAATAACTCCCTGAAGATTTCGGTCCTTTGCCTCCTGAATGGCGATGTCCAATTCGTCCTGCACATCGTTTACATTTTGAATAATGAGCTGGTATCCTCTTAAGGATACCTTTTGCTCAATGATATGGATCATTTTTTGGAAGAAAGGGTTATCAATGGATTTCACCAGTAATGCAACGCATTTGGAATGGTTGGATTTCAGGTTGCGGGCGCTGTTGTTGGGAACATAGTTATATTCCTTAACGATTGCCATGATCTTTTCCCTGGTCTTTGGACTGACAGGCCCGGAATTATTGATAACCCTGGATACAGTAGTAATGCCTACACCTGAAAGCTTTGCAATTTCTTTGATTGTAATATCCATATGCTCACCCTATACTCCATTTATTTATAATTGATATCCCTCATGCACTTTTTGTATTATACAATAATTGCCGGGGGTTTGCCACTAAAATATTGGGGAGACCAAAGTCTCCCCATGAATGATACTTATTATTTACCAACCGGTGTAAAGTTTGCCAATTGGGATTTTACTTCCTCAATTACCTTATTGATTCCAGCCTGCTCCAGCTGACGTCTGTATTCTGCAACAGCTTCCTTGGGATCTTGTGTGGTCTTACCAAGCATGATCTGAATGCCTAACTGAGCATTTACGTTGGAAATAGCGGCAATTTCTGTGGTTACGTTGCTGGAGTCGAAGTTAAAACCAACATAGGGGTTATCAATGGCAACCTTGTTCCAGGCTTCGTTTAACTCATACCGGCGGGGATCTTCTGTTGCGTAGGGGATATTGAAACGGTCATTTCTGAGGGACCATACGGAAAAACCGCCGCCGTCTTTCTCAGCATTATAGCTGGCCGGACGTGTTGCCAGACCGTCTTTAATCTCATACTGTCTGCCTTCGATACCGTATTGAATTAATCTGTAATAGGATTCGTCGGTCATGAACTTTTCAATCGCCATCAGCGCACGCTCGGGATTGTCTGAGGTGGTGCTGATTACAGTTGAATTTTCCACGCCCATTTTTCTCTTAATCTTGCCTAATTTCTCTGCAAAGCAGT
This sequence comes from Bacillota bacterium, assembly GCA_023437885.1. Classification (GTDB taxonomy): domain Bacteria; phylum Bacillota; class Clostridia; order Lachnospirales; family Lachnospiraceae; genus Mobilitalea. Next base: position 21,051 of record JAEZFH010000470.1, read on the forward strand.
AGAAGTCGGTGTCTACGCCTAATTTTTCATTGATGGTTCCGAAGGTTCCAGACCAGTCTGCCATATGAGTGATATAGGAAGCAGACAGACCGTTTATGAAATTATCCTTTGCACTCTGCTGGGAAGACAGAACATCCTTGGTCCAATAACCCTTATCTGCCCATTGACGCATCTTTACTGCAAAATCCTCGAATTCCTGTGTAAATGCAGGGTGGAAGACGTCGGTATAGTTTTCAACGCTGGTAGATGCAAGGAACATCTCGGAAGTAGTGATTCCAGGTGCTTCAGAGATCCAGGTTCCGGTGGTGTCGATGAATAAACGGTACAGGTCCATTGCAAGTGCGGAGGAACCGTTTAACGGAACCATTGCGCCCTCTGCCAGGGCTGCATCCATATACGCTTCCATGGTTTCAATGGAATTAACTTCTGCAATACCGTATTTTTCTCTCAGATCCCGGCGGGTAACAAAGCCGGAGGGAGTGAACTCGCTGTATAAGGTAGGAATACCGTAGATACGTCCGTTTACTTTGGTTGAAGCCCATACATTTTCAGGGATTTCTGCTTTTAACGTAGGTGCATAGGTATCCAGCATATCTGTGATATCTACCAGGGCATCCTGATTGGCGATGGTGCTGTAAGGCATTACCGCATTGGGAGAAGCATGTGACATATCAAATTTTTCACCGGATGCAAAAACAAGCGGGTACTTGGTGCCGATATCACCCCAGTCAATATATTTAATCTCAAGGGTTGCGTTGATATCAGCTTTCAGCTTCTTGTTGATTTCCGCTAAAATATCCGGATTTGCAACTCCTTCACTGCCCCAAAGATAATATACCAGCTTCACTTCCTTGGAGAGGTCTATTGCATTTTCTTTGCCCGGAGCTACGGTGCTTGTGGGCTCTTTTGTGGTATTGCCGTCCGACGGTGTGCCTCCGTCTGTTTTTTTGGCACATCCGGCAAAGGAAGCGGCAAGAAAAATCATTGCAAGTCCCAATGCCAACAGTCGTTTCATTTTTTTCATTTTTATATCCTCCTTAAATATTTTTTATAATCTAAATCGCCGTATACTGCGATCAGTTATCCTTTGACAGCTCCGATGGTTAAGCCGGATACGAAGTACTTTTGTACAAATGGGTACAGCAGGATAATGGGGCCGATAGCCATAACGGCAGTTGCCATCTTGATGGATTCCGACGGCAGATCGGCGGTGTTTACCACAACACCCTGCTGAATCAGAAGCTGGATATTGGCCTGTGTTACAATTTTTTGCAGGAAAAGCTGCAGCGGGAATTTCACCTGGGATTGAATATACAACATGGCGTTGTACCACTCATTCCAGTAAGCCAGAGCCAGGAAAAGCCCGATGGTTGCCAGGGACGGGGTTGCCAGAGGCATGAATATCTGGCGGTAAATCCGGAAATCCCCGGCTCCGTCTATTACTGCCGATTCATACAATGAATCGGGAATAGCTTTCATAAAATTTCTCATTAAGAAGATAGACCAGGCGCTGACCATGCTGGGCAGTATCATTGCCAGCACATTATCCTTCAATCCCAGGTAGTTCACCATCAGGATATAGCTTGGAACCAGGCCGCCGCTAAAAAGTGTTGTGAAATAGATGAAGAAAGAGATGGCATTGCGGTATTTAAAATCGTTTCTGCTCAGTACATAACCTGCCATTGACATGATCAGCAATCCGCAGAAGGTTCCCACAATGGTAATAAATATCGTTACGGAGTAGGCACTCATTAGTTTCTTCGGATTGCGGAATAAAAATTCATAGGCACTGGGAGTCAGCTCTTTTGGGAACAGCTTAAAGCCCTCTGCAATGATCTCCTTCTCATTCATAAAGGAAGATGTGATCATCAGCACAAACGGGAACAGGCAGAGGAGTGCAAATAATGCAATCACGATATAGAACACAATTTTTAAGAGAAAGCCGTCCTTCTTTATTGGGTTTTGCTTTGACATATCTGCACCTCCTAGAATAAAGCGTTATCCGGTTCCAGCTTCTTCACGATAAAATTAACCGCAAGAACAAAGAATAAACCGAATAAGGATTGGTAAAAGCCTACCGATGCACTCAGGGAGAAGTTGAATTGACCCATTAAGCTTCGGAAAACATAAGTATCGATAATATCTGTCTGAGAATACAGAACAGAGTTATTGCCAATCAAATTGTAAAACAGGTCAAAGGAACCTTTGAGAATTCCGCCTAAGCCGAACAGGAATAACAGTACTGCGGTAGGTTTCAGCAGAGGAAGTGTTATATATCGGATTCGGTGGGAAAGCTTGGCTCCGTCAATGGAGGCAGCTTCGTATATCTCTGTACTGATTCCGGTAATGGAGGCCAGATAGACAATCATGCCGTAACCGGTTCCGGACCAGACCTTAAAGGCAACAATTATATATTTCCAAATTCCCTGATCGGAATAAAAATCATGTCCCTCCATGCCCAGGGAGTGAAGCAATGAATTGATGAAGCCATGGCTGTAATTAAAAAGATTGTAAGCAAAAAATCCGACGATAACCATGGATATAAAATAGGGCAATAATATAATGGACTGCGATATTTTTTTGAACCACTTGCTTCCGAGTTCCGAAAGCATAACTGCCAATATGATCTGAACCATATTGCCGATGGCCAGGAAGGCTAAGTTATAAAGGAGGGTATTCCGGGTAATACTCCATAGGGCGCCGGTTTTTACAAGGAACTCAAAATTTTTGAGGCCAATGAATTGGCTTCCGAAGATTCCTTTCTTCAGGCTGTAATCGACAAATGCCACATAGGCTCCCGGCATGGGGATGTAGTGAAAGATTATGAAGTATAATAATGTGGGAAGCAGCATTAGAAATAAAATTCTTTTTCTTTTTATCTCGTGAGCAATATTGCGCAGATGATTTTTTGCTTTTACCATAAGCATCCTCTCCTTAAACAGAAAACTATCCAACAAACGTGCACTTTTTGATGTAAATATGCATTTGTATGTGCATATTATTGGTGGTAACGTTTTCAATTTGGTGTTTTTGTATGATTTATGACCATAGTATAACGTATTATTTTTGTAATTGTCAAGCGAAACTTATTTAAAATTTATAAATATGTCATTTTTTAATGATTGAATTGTGCAAAATTTTGAAATAAATCTATTTCTATTGACAGGAGTAACAAGAAATAATATAATGAAATCGATTTATCGTCGTTTTTGTGTGGTTTTCTGAAAACGTTTCCATATAATAATTTAGGGGGGTTGCTGTTTATGGTATCTTTTCAACAGAAACAATTATTAATTGACGGAAGGCCTGTATTCCTGCTATCCGGGGAACTGCATTACTTTCGCCAGCCGAGGGAAAACTGGCAGCATCTGCTGGATGAGGCGAAGCAGCTGGGGCTTAATTGTATTGCTTCCTATATTCCATGGATTTTACATGAAGAAGCGGAGGGCGAATATAATTTTACCGGTAATTTGGATTTGGCTGCATTTCTCCAGCTGGTAAAAGAAAATGGTTTCTATTTTTTCCTGCGTCCCGGTCCGTTTATTATGGCTGAAATGAAAAATGAGGGTCTTCCCTATTGGATCGCCGAAAAGCATCCGGATGCCATACCGGTTGGCTTTGATGGAGAGAAGAAACCATCAACAACTCTTGATTACCTGAATCCGGGATATTTGGAGGAGTGCAAAAAGTGGTATCAGGCATTGATGCCCATTGTACAGCCCTATCTTCATACAAACGGAGGACCTATCATTGGAATGCAGTTGGACAATGAAGTAGGTATGCTGAATTGGGTTACCAATCTACCGGTATTAAATGATAATGTGCTGGATCGGTTTGTATCTTATCTTCAGGGCCGATATAAAACGGATGAGATAAGAATGCGTTACGGTTTTGATACGGCATCTGCCGATTATGCAGCTTTTCGTTCCCCGCAGGAAAGCTATTCGGTGGCATTTCATTTTGACTTTGGACAGTTTTTACGCAAATATTATGCGGAGTATCTGCTCTTTTTAAAACACTGTGCGAAAGAATGCGGAGTGGAAGGGATTCCTTTTTTCATAAATATTCATGGAACCGGAGAACAGCGTATCTTTGATTTCCCGCTGGGAATCAGCCAGCTTTATGAAGCATACAATGCACAGGAGGGTATGATCAGCGGAACCGATGTTTATCTTGGGGAGCCTGTGGAAGGCACCTATCAGGATTTATATGTGATCAATGCCCTGACCGACAGTATGAATAAAAAGGAAAACCCCCTTACCTCCATTGAGTTTGAATGCAGCGACGGTCCGTACTGCTCCCTGAACGGAAAAAGATATCATCCCAGTGCCACCTCGCACAAAATGCTGCTCTGTCTTTCACAGAATGCCCGAATGTTGAATTTTTATGTATTCAGCGGAGGGGAGAATTATTTATTAAAAAAGCCCGCCAGGGACGGCAACGGACGAATGGCATTTACCGGGGAACAGCACGGTATGAATGCACCTGTGCAGCCCGACGGAACGCATAACTACTCCTTTGAGCATATTGCCCGGACAGCAAAAGCCATCCATGCACTGAATGAACTGATTGCTTCGTCCTATCAGGTGACGGATCAGGTAACGCTTGGGTTTATACCGGATTATTTCCTGACAGAGCTGTGCTATCAAGGCTCGGAACGCATTAACGCAATTTATAATAACCTTAGGAAATTGCGCTGTGCCAACCAGATCGATCATATTATACGTGCATTGCTCGGCCATTTTATTCATTTTGACGCAGTTGATTTGAAACAGGGAGAATTGAACAAGGACCGGGTGCTTGTACTTCTATCGGCTCGTTATATGCCGGAAGACATCCAGCGGAAAGTTCTTGATTTTATAAGCAGCGGAGGAAGGCTGCTATTGTACGGAGAATTACCGGAATATGATCTGGAGGGAAATCCCTGCGGGCTCTTGCTGCAAGCGCTTCGGCTGGGCAAGCCGCAATACAGGGAAAGCCTGCATCCGGTGCAGTATTTAACGGCGGCCAGCAGCTATGGTAACCCGGATTTACGGATTGCCACGGCGCAGTGCTTTGAAGAGGATGCTTCCGCGATACTAACCCTATGCCAAAGCAGGGAAATGTGCGGCTTTGTTAAGCAAATCGGTGAAGGAAAGCTATGTGCCATCACCTGTGATTACCCTGCGGATCTAAGCTTCTTTGGAAGGGTATTCGCTGATTTATTCCTGAGCGCCTCTTTATCCGGAGAATATTACAGGCAGGGGATTTATCTTTCCCGGAGCCGGAGTAAAGATAACCAGGAACTGCTTTATGTCATAAACCTGGATTCCGTGGATAAGACTATTGATATAGGAATTGATGGGAAGGTAGTATTTCCGCAGTTTGTTCTGAAGGAAAAAGCATCTCACATTCTGCCGCTGCGTGTGAAATACAAGGATATGGAGATTTTATCCTCTACGGCAGAGATTGTCGGTATGAATGAGGAAGCAATCAGCTTCCGGCCTACACAGACCATAACCTCAATAAGCTTTACAGGCCAAAAAAGGCCTGTCTCCGATACAAACTTTCAACTGGTGGAGAATGGAGGAGTTTCCACACTGATATTTCCCTCCGGTCAACCGCTGCTAACCATACATTTTACCTAATAAGAAAGGAACCGCATCCAATGAAGCCAATTCATGATTTTTATGAATTCAATTACGGGAAAACCAAGTACCGTTTCCTTCCCACCGGAGATATCTTTGATTTTACCCATGACAGTATCATGATTAATCAGTTCCGTTCCAATCCCAAGGACGGTTCTGCCAATAATATTTATCTTCGCATCTATAAAAATGATACCGTCACAGTTTATCCCCTGTTAGGTATCCGTTCTTCCTCTGCTTTAAAGAAGGGAGAGAGCTCCCTGGTATATTACGGAATGGCAGATGGCATCCGTTATGAGGTTGCCTTCCGGGGAGACGAACAGCACTGGTTTTGGGAGGTAGAATTATCCGGAAACGGAGAGACGGTGGACTTGCTCTATGGACAGGATATCGGAAATGCGTCCATCGGAGGTATTTTAACCAATGAGCTTTATACCTCGCAATATCTGGGACATACGGTCTTTCAATCGGAGACAGGATATACTGTCTGTTCGAGGCAAAATCAGGATCAGAACGGCGCATTTCCCTTTATCCAGCAGGGAATGCTGGGGATAAAAGCAGTTCATTATTCTACAGACGGCTTACAGTTTTTTGGTACCTCCTATAAGGCTACGGATCGGCCGGAGGTACTAGATAAGAACTTACCGGATATTAATTATCAGTTTGAATTCTCCTATATCGGATTGCAGTCAGAAAAGCTCTGTCTGGACAGCGCAAAGAAGGCAGTATTTTATGGGCTGTTCCGGGAAGACCATAAGGACGCGGTCAGCAGGATGGAAGAACTTGACGGCATCCGGGAGAGCTATCTTAAGCTGCCAAGGGAGGAGGAGACCGTGCCCTGCCAGCAGATACGGGTAAAGGACAGCTTCGGGGAACCGTATGCTTCCCCTGCATTGGATAAGGAGGAGATCCTCCGGCTGTATCCGGAGCGTATGCTGGAAGAAATGGAGGGAGAGCTGCTCCTCTCCTTCTTTACGGGAAATCACAGCCATATCGTTACCCAGCAGAAAGAATTGATTACGGAGCGTCCCCACGGCTCCATTATAACGACCTGCATTGATACGAAGAAGGTGAACAGTAACCTGATCACCAGTACGAATTATATGTATGGACTGTTCAACGGACAGACGGTTGTGGGAAATACCTCCTTCCATAAATTCCTCTCCGCGCCGAGAGGGCTGCTAAATATACAGAAAAACTGCGGGCAGCACCTTTATGTTAATATCGGCGGGAAATACCGTCTTCTCACCCTTCCTGCGCTGTATGAGATGGGAATGAATTACTCCCGGTGGTATTATGTGCTGCCCGGGGACAGGTTAACGGTTACTTCCTATACTGCTGCCAAGGAGAGCAGCGTTATCCTGGAGGTTACCAGTCAAAAGAAACTAAGCTATGATTTCCTTCTCACCAATCAGCTGGTGCTGGGTGAATTTGAACACACCCGTGAGCTTCAGGCAACCGCAATATCCCAGGGAATGCGCTTCTCAATGGACTGCATGGAATATCCGGGCCTTCATTATGATCTGCGGATACCCGAGATGCCGTATGAGATCAGCGATGACCGTATCTTCTTCACGGATGACATTCCGAGGGACGAAACCTTCCTGACAGTCTCCATACAGCAATGCAGCACCTTCCAATGCATTATCAGCGGGTATCTGCAGGCAGCTTCCGAAGCTGCTGCGCAGTCCTACTCCTTTGAAAGGGAATACGGCTTATATTGTGAATTTTATCAGCAGTTAAACCGCGGCTTCTCTCTTAAATCACCGGTGAAGGATTTGCAGATGCAGATGGATATATTGAACCAGACAGCCTGGTGGTACAGTCACAATGCCATGGTTCATTATGCTGTTCCCCACGGATTGGAACAGCCCGGAGGAGCGGCATGGGGAACCAGGGATGTATGTCAGGGACCGATGGAATATTTTCTGGCAACACAGAACTATGAACTGGCGGGAAAGGTGCTGCAGAATATTTTCTCACACCAGTATCTCAGTACGGGTGAATGGCCCCAGTGGTTTATGTTTGACCGTTACCAGAAGGATGCGGGAGAGTGTCACGGGGATGTGGTATTCTGGCCGTTGAAAAGCATCGGTGATTATATCAGGGACTCCGGTGACTATTCCCTTCTGGAGCAATTGCTCCCATATGCGGATGGAAAGGAAAGAAAAGAAACTCTACTTCAGCATATAAAAACGGCATATGCTGCAATTCAAAAAAGGTTTGTAGGTAATACAGGGCTTCTCACCTATGCGGGAGGAGATTGGGATGATACCCTGCAGCCTGCTAATCCGGCTATGAAGGAGCATCTGGTCAGTGCCTGGACGGTTGCTCTGGCTTACCAGGTGTTAGAGAGCTTAAGTCAGGTGTTGAAGCCGGTCGACGAAGCCTTTAGTGCATTGCTTAAGGAAAAGGCAGAGCTGATACACAGGGATTTCTCCGCCCTGCTGGTAGAAGAGGGAGTGATTGCCGGTTTTGTACGCCGCGAGGAAGAAGGTTACACCTACATGCTGCATCCTTCAGATCAGGAGACCGGTATCAGGTACCGCCTGCTTCCCATGACCCGGAGTATTATCGCCGGGCTGGTTTTGCCTGCCCAGGCACAAAGGAATATGGAGATCATTCATAGGGAGCTGAAATGCCCGGACGGAGTCCGGCTGATGGACCGGCCGGCACAGTATAACGGAGGCGTCAGCAAGCTCTTCCGGCGTGCGGAGCAGGCTGCAAATGTCGGGCGTGAAATCAGCTTACAATATACCCATGCCCATATCCGATATATTGAAGCATGTGCAAAATACGGGGATGCCGGGGATGCCTGGGAGGGATTATTTACGATAAACCCCATCCTGATCCAGCACGCTGTCCCGAATGCCTCCAGAAGGCAAAGCAATATGTATTTCAGCAGCTCGGACGGGAATTATATGGACCGCTATGAATATGCCAGAGATTTTGACCGGCTTAAGGCAGGGACAATTCCTGTAAAAGGGGGATGGAGGTTATATTCCAGCGGCCCCGGAATCTACTTGAACCAGTTGATATCGAATGTTTTAGGCCTTCGATTCCAGGGAGATTTCCTGATCATCGATCCGGTGCTGCCGGATTGTTTGGACAATATGGAATTTACCTATACCTGTTTTGACAAAACGATGACCTTCCGCTATCATATCGGAAAGTCGGGGACTCTTACCGCAATGAGCGGCGCAGATACCCTTGCGTCGGAGCAGTTGTCCAATCCTTACCGCAGAGGAGGAATTAAAATACACAAAAAAGTATTGGAATGCTGTTCTCCCCTGATT
>JAEZFH010000035.1 GCA_023437885.1 Bacillota bacterium
AGGTTACAGAAACCTTTACCCCCTTATAATATCCTGTAAAGGTGCGGTGTTCCCGGTTATTGGCCACCAGTTTGGCATCCTCAAGATAGTTTGCCACACGGTCGGAACGTGCCGGGTCCCCCGGCAGCAATACATATTTGCCGATATCACCCGGCTGTAAGTGGATATGGTATTGTCTTTTACCTAATGTTTTCTCATCTTTATTTAATGACATTTTGCTGCATCTCCTTGCTCTTCTTGTTTTTCATTCTGATTTTCTGAATGGAGTATATGGTTAAGCCCAGTATCGTCGCCACATAGGGAAGCATTTGCACGAACTCCGACGGAATTTGCAGCAGCTGCAATATATTGGACAGGCCGTCAAAAAAGGAAAATACCATGGAAGAAATCAATGCTCCGATCGGCGTAGCCTGTCCCATGGCACAAGCCGCAAGCGCGATAAAACCTCGGCCCGCTACCATATCTCTGGTGAACATGGACAGATAACCCATGGATAAATACATTCCTCCGATACCAACCAGAACCCCGCATAATAAGATAGCTGAAAACCGGATTTTGATCACATTCTGGCCCACACTGGAGGCAGCGTTGGGATTCTCACCGACTGCCCGCATCCGAAGCCCCATGGGAGTCCGGTATAGAAAGACAGAGATTATAATTACCATGAAAAATGCAAAGTAGGTGATTGCGTTATGTCCGGATATGATATCTCCCAACACGGGAATATCTTTAATTATGGGGATATGAACCGTAGGAAAGGTGAAGCTTTTTAGCGAGGAGCTGGAGCCCTTCTCTCCGGTAGCCAGCTGCAGTGCAAAAACCGTAAGCCCGCCGGCAATGGTGTTGATCGCCGTACCGCACAGAACGGCATTTGCCTTCAATACCAGATGGAAGTAAGCGAAGATCGCACTTACGATTAACGAAGCACCAACACCTACCACAATTCCCCAGAACAGATTTCCGCCCCAGGCGCTTCCTAACACTCCAAAAAGAGCTGAAATCAGCATGATACCATCCAATCCGAGATTGACCACACCTGTTCTCTCACAGATAACCGCTCCGAGGGAAGCAAGTAAAATAGGGGTCGCCACACGAATCCACATAAAAAGGAAATCTACGATAAATGAATAATCAATCATTTACTACCTCTCCTTTCATCTCAGTTTCTGCCTTTGCTGCTTTTACGATCATCTTCTGTTTCCACCTCTTAAGCAAAGCCTCCGCAGCAATCATCAGAATCATAATACCCTGGATGATTTTAACAACCTCGCTGCTGACGTCACTGTTTCTAGCCATGATATTCGCTCCCACGTTCAGGTAGCCCATGAAAAGTGCCGCCACGGGAACCAGCAGAGGATTGTTTCTTGCCAGCAAGGCCACTACAATACCGGACCAGCCGTATCCCGGAGTCGAGGTCCATTTGAAGCGGGTATACATGCCCAAGAGCTCCGCACCGCCGCCAAGACCTGCCAGCGCACCCGCAATTACCTGGGAAGCCACCATAATTCCGGTAACCTTAATTCCTGAATAGTTGGCGAATTTCGGGTTATTTCCCATGATTCTCAGCTTCATTCCAAAGGTGGTCCGGAATAAAAGAAGGTAGATTAGGATGCATAATACAACCCCAAGGATAATTCCCGCATGAATTCTGGTGCCTTCAATGATTACCGGCAGCATGGAGGTATCCAGGAATGCGATGGATGCAAGGCTTGAACTGCTGATTTCCCGAAAAAAATAGCTCACCATGTAAATTGCAAAAAATTGAACAATATAGTTGAGCATCAGGGAGGTTACCACTTCCGAAACCTGCCATTTCATCTTTAATAATGCCGGAATCAGAGCCACACCGGCACCCAGCGCCGCAGCTACCAATAAGGCTGCTGCCGGATGAACTCCTGCCGGAAGCGGCACAGAGGTCGCAACCATCATCGCTCCCAGGGTTCCGACAAAAAAGGCGCCTTCCGCAATCATGGAAAATTGCCCTGCCCCAAAAATCAATATCACAGCCAATGCCGTAAACATTAAGGGGGAGGCTGCCTCCACGATATTACCAATACGGCGGAGCGAGGTGAACGGTCCGACAAAAAAGCTGGAAAACGCATTCATGGGATCCGAGCTGGTGCCCAATACAATCAGGGTAACCAGGCCGCAGGATACCAGAATAGTTATCATCAGCTTTGTAATATCTACGATAAGGCGAATTCGCTTATTACTGTCCATGACGTACCTCCTTTATCTCTGCTTCCGTCTGCTTCTCGATGCCTAGCATGTATTTGCCCAGCTCCAGCTCCGTGATCTGAGAGGCATCCGGAAAATATGCGACAATCTGTCCTTCATGCATTACCATAATGCTGTCGGATAAGCCCAGTACTTCATTCAGGTCCGAGCTGATCAGCAAAACGGATCTTTTATTATCCCGCATCCGGATCAATCGTTTCCGGATGAATTCGGTTGCTCCGACATCAACACCCCGGGTCGGCTGGTTCGCTATTATTATTTTGGGGTCGCTGGACAATTCCCGGGCCAGGACCGCCTTCTGAATATTTCCTCCGGACAGGCTGTCGATGCTGACATCGGGATTCTTACACAATACCTGGTATTCCCGGGCCATATCCAGGCCATATTGCTTTACGGCGCGCTTATTAATCATCCCGTGGCTGGAGAACTGACTGGAGGAGATTTTATCGGCGAGTGCATTTTCCGTGATGGACAGGGACGGTGCAACTCCGGTGGTCATACGGTCCTCCGGAATATGGGAGACAGAAAGCTTTCTTATCTCCTGTACATTGCAATGTGAGATTTCCTTCCCGCACAGCTCGATGGTGCCGGTATTATACTTTCTCAAGCCGGTCAGTGCTTCCACCAGCTCGGATTGTCCGTTGCCCTCCACTCCTGCGATCCCAAGGATTTCCCCTTCCCGCAGGACAAAGGATAATTTATTTACATAGGCCCTTCCGTTCTCACCTACAATAGTCAAATCATTTACCCGAATTGTGGGGCTGCCGATTCTGGGCGGGTTTTTCTCTATGTCCAGAATTACATCCCTTCCCACCATAAGATTGGAGATATCCTGCTCGGTAACATCCTTCATATCATATACACCCATGGATTTTCCCTGACGGATGATGGAAATTCTATCGCATAATTCTTTTACTTCATTTAATTTATGGGAAATAAATATAATGGTATAGCCGCTGCACTTAAGTCTTTTTAATTCCTCGAATAATTCGGTGGTTTCCTGGGGCGTCAAGACCGCGGTGGGTTCATCCAGTATTAATATTTTCGCTCCGCGGAACAAGGCCTTCAATATCTCAACCTTTTGTTTCTGTCCGACCGTCAGATCCTGCACCTTTGTCCTGGGATTAATCTGCATATTGAATTTTTCAGCGATTTCCTCCACCTGCTTTTGTGCATGCTTCCGGTTGATCAGCATTCCTTTTCTTGGCTCCACACCAAGAATTACATTTTCAGCAACGGTCAGAGACGGAACCAGCATAAAATGCTGATGCACCATCCCAATGCCCAATTTGATCGCCAATTGAGGAGATGTAATTACGGTTTTTTGACCATTGACATAGATCTCTCCCGAGGTCGGCTGTTCTTCACCGAAAATGATTTTCATTAATGTGGATTTACCGGCTCCGTTTTCACCGGATAAAGCATGGATTTCCCCTGCTTGGACAGAGAAGTTTATGCCTTTATTCGCCATGACACCATTGGAGTATACCTTAATGATATTCTCCATTCGCAATACTTCTTTGTTCGCTTCCATCTTTTCACTCCTTAAAAGAATCCTTATGGAAAAAGGGGCAGCCGCAAAATCAAGAATATCTATGCATTTTGCAGCTGCCCCGTGAATTTTTGGTACTGTTTGGATATTCTATGCCGCCTACTTCATGCTGTCGCGCAATGCGGAAACCTCATCCGTCGTCATCTGCATTGCACTACTTACCGTAATCTCGCCTTTGATGATCTTATCCTTTACCGCTTCCAGATTCGCCTTGATGTCCTCCGTAACGATGCTGTTAAAGTTATCATTGTAAGCAAGTCCTACTGCGCCGCTGTCCAGACCCAGAGAATAGGTCTGATCGCAGGTCATGGAGCCGTCAGCGATGCCTTTTACTGCTGTTACCAGGGAATCTCCCACGTTCTTCAAGGTTGAGGTCAGGATGTTCTTTGCAATCTCAGGGTTCTCATCCTTAAGCTGGGTATACAGATCCTGGTCACAGGCGATCAGATACTTGTCGACATTGCTTGCTGCAGTTGCAGCGCCGAGAATACTCTGGGATGCCGGAGCGTATACGATCTGGGCTCCCTGGTTGTATAACTGTGTCGTCATCTCCAGACACTTGGGAACATCTTCAAAGGACCCGACATAGGAGGGAATCACCTTGATCTTTGGATCAACATATGCTACACCTTCCAGATAACCAACCAGGAAGTCATTGATATTGGCTACGTCCATGGAACCGATAAAGCCTAAGGTTCTCTGGGAAGCATCAATTTTGGCATCACCGGAATCCAGCATCTGCGCCGCCAGAACTCCTGCCATAAAAGCACCCTGATTGGAGTTATAGGTAACACCCATCATGTTACCGTCCGTCACAAGGCCACGATCCACATCACTATCGAAGAAAACATACTTTTTGTCCGGATACTGCACGGCTGTATTCTGTGCAACCTCCTTCACCGACCAGGTACCTGCAATAATAATATCCCAATCCTGCTCGGATACGTCCAGGAAATGTCCTTCGTAGCTGGTCTCATCGCGGCCCATTTCAATTACCTTAATGTCTGCGCCAAGCTCATCCCTCATTCGGTAGAGACCGCTGGCAGCTGAATCATAAAAGCCCTTGTCACCTAAGTTACCGTTAACCAGGTATACCACTTTCAGCGGCTCTGCTGCGGGATCCTCCGCTTTGGGTGCTTCTGTTGCCTGCTCGCCGGTTGTCCCGGTACCTGCTGTTTCTTCCTGCTTTCCGGGTGTATTGCCGGTGTTGTTGTTTGTGTTTGTTTTGCCGCATGCTGTGAGCATCATGCAAATAAGTACCCCTGCTAGAACTAGACTCAATCCTTTTTTCATTCCTTCATCCTCCTTAATCGTTTGGCTATTGACTTTGAAGCATATGTTAAAAGAGCGTTCCGTGACTGCTGCAAGAGGTACCGTGGGGGGTCGGTACCCGTCAATCACAAATGCCTCTTTTATCCTAAAAATGGCAGCAATTAACAAGGGCAACAAGCCTTACAGTTATTGCCAAATATATTGCGTTACATTTTTTTAGATTAACAAAGCTATATATTCGTTTTAAGAATACCGGTTGCGGCATTCTGCTGTATTCTTACAGATGTGATTTGCGTTCCATGGAAAAACGGTACTTGCTTCCCAGGAGCTGATGCTTGGAATAGGCTAACTGCTTGTCCGTATCCCCGACTAAGATCTCTTCCACAATGATAATCGGTTCATTCTTACCGGTATCCGCAATGTAGGAATCCGTATCCGCATTCAGTACATTAAATACGGTCTTTGCACGCTTTGCCACTTGATACAGTTCAAAAACACTGAAATTCTTAATCCTCTCCATATCATTCATATCGAGCTGATATTCTTCCACATATTTGGCATCAAAAATTGTGGTTGTATTTGCAACCTGACGTCCGCCTGAAAAATAGTCCGTTCTGACAGATACCATTAACACTCCAGACTTTTCATATCCCAGCTCATGAGCAACATAAACACCGAGAGGCTGATACAGCGCAACGGTTTTAATTTCGTCTATGGTATCCACACAATTTTCAAGACATGGATTAAATAACCACTGGAAGCCGTCCTTGGATTGCAGGGCATAGGCCGCAACTACTGCCTGCTTCCCCTGCGTCTTATTTATGTATCCGTCCTCCTCCAGCTTTCTCATGGCCATCCTGACGGTTCCGCGGCTTACCTTCCAATAGCTTGCCAGCATATTTTCACTGGGCACCGCATCCCCTGTTTTGATCACACCTTCCACAATCAAGTCGAAAATGATATCATAGATCTTTACATAGTTGGGTATTATCAGGTTTTCTGAAACATCCTTTTCAAGCATTGGCAGTTGACTGCAGTCAAACATACTATCATCCCCTCAATAAATCATTTTTTATAATTGCCCTCATCGCTTCGATGCCTACCAGGATTACTCTGTTTTCCAAATCAGTAAGGGGCACTCTGTCCTTCTCCGAATAATTCTTATAATCAGTGGCACTTACCAGGACGGAAGCAGCCCGAATTCCCAGGCTGGCAGCAACCAGAAACAGAGTTGAGCATTCCATGCTTGTGGAGGTTGCACCGCCGCCTTCGTAGGCGCTCCATTTGTGAAGGATCTCATCCTTTACCGGCTTTGCTTCAGGCCGAGTCTGACTGTAAAAGGATGCTTTGGTAATGGTAACCCCGACATTATAGGGCATATCCAGCTTCCTTGCGGCATTTTCCAGCTCCTTGATCATAGAAAAATCCGGTACAGCCGGAAACTCGGTCGGTAAATAATGGTCGCTGACTCCTTCCATCCTTACTGCTCCATTGGGAATTACGATATCCCCGATCCTTACCTTTTCCGAGGTAGAGGCTCCGGAGCCGATCCGGAGCATGGTATCCGCACCGCATTGATAAAGCTCTTCCATGGCAATTGCAGCGGACGGCCCGCCGATACCGGTACTGGTAACAGCCACCTTTACTCCATCCAATTCACCGACAAAGGTTCTGAATTCACGATTATATGCTATTTCCTCCGGATGATCAAAGTGAGCGGCAATCTTTTCCGCCCGCTCCGGACTTCCCGGCAGAAAAACATACCGACCCACGTCACCCTTCGATATACCGATGTGCATCATCTTTAACTTCTCCATATTCCCCTCCGTTAGTTATCATGTTAATATCTCTCATTTAAATCCCATACCTGGATTCTTCCGACCCATATCAATATTATTTTGTTACTTGGCTGCCAACCTTGGCACAAATCAATAACTTGGCAGCCAAGTGATTAATCTCAGTGTATCACTTGGCTGCCAAGTTGTCAATATGCATCTCTTCATAAATTCGACTTTTTTATGCATAATGTATAAAAACCTTATTCTCTTCTCTGCTCCCCTATTAATATTTATTGGTTCTCTAAGGATTTCATCCAGTAAAGATGTGTAAATCGCCTCCTCAGTTGTGACTGTTTCCCCTATACCATCCCTGCCCTCCTTCCTTCATAAATAATCTTCCTGCTATGAAATAAACCCTCAAACCGGTCATCTGTGATCAGTTTGAAGGTTTATATAGGTCAATACTTCAAAGAAGTCCGATAATTACCCGATTACTTACAAGGTAAATTTGCCTGCACTCAATTCCAGCTCACCGATAATACTCACAAGATTCATAACCTCCTGTCCCATTTTTTGAATCGATGCCAGATTCTGTTCTGTTGCCGCCGAAATTTCTTGCGTACTGGCTGCGGTTTCTTCCGAGATGCTTGCCAGGTTTTCAATCATTCCGACAACTTCATTTGAATCCCCTTCCAGCAAGTCAATATCCTTTATTACGTTTTTAATAAAATTAATAATTCTTTGATTCGACTGCTGCAATTGCCCGAAGGTTACGGTAACTTCATCCACGGATTTTTCCTGCTCGGTTATGATTGCTTCCGTATGGTTCATTTCTGTATAGGCTTCCGTAATATTACCCTGAATATCGGTTATTAAGGTGCTGATTTTCTGGGTTGCCTTAGAGGATTGCTCCGCCAGCTTTCTAACCTCATCCGCCACCACCGCAAACCCTTTTCCCTGTTCACCGGCCCTGGCTGCCTCTATCGCCGCATTCAATGCCAGAAGATTGGTTTGCTTGGCAATTCCTTCGATCACGCTGATGATATACTCGATTTCTTTTGATTTATCGGAAAGAAGCTTAATCGCAGCGGATACTTTATTTGTTGCCTGCTTGCTTTCCTCCATTTTCTCTTTTTGATAGTTTATGCTCTGTGAATTTGCCTCCATGATCTGACCGGACTCAGAAGTCAGCTCTACGGACGCTTTCGCATTACCGGACAGTTTTAATAAGCTCTCCAGTATTTTTTGAATCATTACATTGCCATTCTGCGTGCTGTTTGCCTGTTCACTTATGCCTCGGGCTATTTCAGAAATGGATGATGTAATTTGTTCCGAGGATTTTTCCACATATCTGGTATTTCCCTCCAATTCAGTACAGGAGGTATCAATTTTTTCAACGCTTGCCTTGATATCCGAGACCAGCCTCTTCATATTGTCGCACAGGTTGATGAACGCAGCGGACAGTATCCCTATCTCATGCTTCCTGGCTTCATATACGGTCAGCTCCTTGTCATAGGATAAATTCCCCTGTGCCATCCGCTCCGCATCCTTTGTTATAATTCGAATCGGCCGGATCACTATCTTATTTATGATAACTGTTAAACAGAAAATCAGTAAAACAACCGCAATCAGCAAGATGACAATATTCATTGCAACGGTTCTGTCAATTGAGCCATAGATCTCATCCGTCGGTCTTTGAACCACCAGCTTTAGTCCCGTGTCTCCGATGGGCGCGGATACTACAAAATTATCTTCTGCACTGATGGTCACTTCCTGAAGCTTCGTGGAGCTTTCCTCTAAAATCATCCTGCCTGCTTCACTTAGCTGCTGATCTGCTTCCTCCGTAATTTTCTCATTGAGATTTTTAGCACCTTCCGGATGACCCAAATAGACACCCTGCGCAGTTACAATATACGCAAATCCTTTGGTGCCCACCTTAATATCCGCAATATGCTGCTGCAGCTCCTCCAGACCGATATCCAGAGTAACGACTCCCACCTTCTTTCCGTCCTTTACAATTACGCTCGAGGAAGTAATCATGGGAACATTGGTAACCGCATCCGCATAGGGCTCGCTCCAGACGACCGGCTTATCAGACTGGATACCATTCTGATACCAGTCATATTGATAGTAATTTGCCTCTTCATTGCTGTAGTCCCAGCTTACTTCAATATTGGCGCCGTTGCGGTACAGGTATGGCGCATAGTATTTTTCTTCCTTGCTGTATTCATACGGCTCCAGCCAAAAGCCGCCGCCCACAATTAACACATCCTTTTCCAGGTAGTTTTTTAGAAGCTCTATGGAAAGCTCCGTATTATATTCCGTATTGGATGCAATGGTTAAGGCATAGAAGCTGCTGGCTTCCCCCCAGCCCTCAAATTGCTCATTTACTCCGGAGGCCTGCCTTTCGGCTTCTATTTGCAGGCTTCTGTATACCTCCTCCGTAATAAGCTTATTAAAATTGTTAAAGCTAAAGCTTATTTGGACTGCAAAAACGATCAGGGTAAAGAATACCAGCATCGCTATGACAATCCCCTTAATACTTCTAAAATTGATCCTATTCCGCCGTTTCCAGATGCCTTGCACATTCCTATCGCTTAAATTCATGCTCTTACTCATTCTCTTCATCCAGGTCATCTCCTTTTTGAAAATTCATTTGTAAACATACAGCATAATGCACCAGGTAACATCCCCTAATGGAACTTTTTCCCATGTCCTCCTCTTTTTATATGTCGTAAAAACACTTTTTCTGTTATAAATAGTGTATCACAATATACCAAAGAATTCCATATACTTATAAACTCTATTCCAATTTTTTATGTATTCCACTGATTCGGCGAGAGAAGAAACAACATTATTTAACAATTTATCTCAGGACCAAGGTAAAGCTCATTCCATCCGGCTCTTTTTCAGCAAAGATCTCTCCCTCCATTTTAGTCATTATTCTGCGGCAGATATAAAGACCCAGTCCGTTTCCGGTCTTGCCCGCGCTGTTGCTCCCTCTGAAGAAGCTGTCAAACAGATGATTGAATTCGTTCTCCTTCACGGTATCTCCGGTATTATGCACCTGAATTAACTGACAATATTCTTCCTCCCGGAAGGTAATGGATACTTCATTACCATCTCCGTATTTAAGTGCATTCTCAATAATATTCTCCATCACCTCATATACGCGTTCCAGGTCTCCCCGCAGCAGCTTATTGTCGTATGATCCGATCTGCAGGGACACCTGCCGTAAACTGCACTTTTCATAATAGGTACCGGCAACCTTATCCATCAGCTCCTTAAGATAGAATTCCCCGTTTCTTACTTCAATGTCCACAATATCTTCACTGGAGGCTTTTATGATTTCATTCACATATTGCTCTATCTCGATTGATTTTTCTTTGATCTGTCTGACTGCCTCCTGCTTCCTGCTTTCCGTATCATAGATCTTCTCCATCAGGGCTGTGGAATATAGGTGGATCGTACTTAAAGGCGTCTTGATATCATGGGTCAGGGACATAAGCATCAGCTTTTTCTTCCTTTCCTGTTCCAGTTCCCTGTTCCTGATTACCTGTAATCTATCCCGTAAAAGTCCAAGCCCCCAGACAAATTTTCCGAAATAACGGTTTTTCGTTTCCTTCAGCTCTCCGCGCAAATGTCCCTTGGAAAGTTCATACGGAAAATCGCTTAGCTGATGGAAGGGTTTTAATATCTGCTGCCGTATATAGATCAGAAGAACAATTATTATCACGGCAAGCAAAAGGAGCGCGATTTCCGCAAGAATAATACCGGAATGGTCTTTTGGACCGATTATATAATCAAAACGAAGATATCCCAAAAGATTGTCCTTCCCATAAAACGGCATAACCGCCATGTGTCTCCCACCGGCGGTTTTATAAAATTCCTTATGTTTTCTCTGGTTTTTTTCGTAGACAGAAAGATATTCTACTCCTTTTACATAGGAGCAGGCATTCAGATCAGGCTCCGCAAAGGAACCATGCTCAGTTAACGCAGAATATATTCGATTTATTTCAACCTTGTACCGGTTGTTGCTCTCTGCTGTTATCCGGGAATCCAGAATCAGAAGCCCAGCCGCAAGCAAGAGATACATCAGTACAAATATACTGATCAGCCCGCTAAATTTCCTCATATCGGTAACCAACTCCCCATACCGTGATAATCCGTTTCGGATTTTTTGGCGAATCTTCAATTTTATCACGCAGCATCTTAATATGGACGGTCAGCGTCTGGTTCTCACTGAAGCTGTCCGCACCCCATATCTGGTTAAAGAGATAATCCTTGTGCAATGTTTTTCCCGCATTGGTGACCAGGAGCAACAGCAATTCATATTCTTTGCCTGTGAGACCCAGCGCTTTCTCCTTAAAATACACCTGCATGGCTTCCTTATGTATGGAGACTGCACCGGAAGTCAGTATCGTATTGCTGCCCTTTCGTTCATAATACCTCCGCATGATTGCCTTGATTTTTGCAACCAGTATGTCGATATCCAATGGTTTCGTTATATAATCATCCGCACCTAATAAAAAGCCGTTGATACTGTCTTCCTTATCCGTTCTGGCACTCATGATAATAATTGGGATATCCTGTTTCTCCCGAATCCCGGCACAGACAGAAAACCCGTCCATTCCCGGCAGCATGATATCCAAAAGAACAAGCCTGGCGATGTCACTATTCAAATAATCCATCGCTTCTTCTCCGCTTCGTGCCAGGAAAATACTGTAATGCTCCCGTATCAGAAAGGAAGAGATCAGCTCTCCCAGCTCCTTATTATCTTCCACCACCAGAATATCTACCATGCTACCATCCCATCTCCATGAGCCAATTGCTCACTTTTCGCTCCCTGTCCATCATCCCTGCAGTATCCTCGAACTTGCCAAGTTCAAACTCACCTTTGATATTCCCGTCTTCAATATACATGATCCGGTCGCATTTGGCAGCAACCTTCATATCATGCGTAACCAGCATAACCGTAGTTCCATCCCGGTTAATACGAAGCAATTCCTTCATTACCTCCTGTGAATTCTGATGATTCAACGCACCGGTCGGTTCGTCTGCAAATATCATCTTCGGCCTGTTAATCAAACTGCGGCAGATACATGCTCTTTGCAGCTGACCGCCGGATACTTCATTGATGCCGTTATCCGAGATCTCACTGATTCCCAGCTTATGCATGAGTTCTTTTGCCCGGTTATTAATCTCTTCCCGCTTCTTTTTTCCCTTCCCAGTTTTCGACTGGTATGCAGGTAATATGATATTATCATAAACCGTGAGATTTTTCAGCATATGCATCTGCTGAAAGATAAATCCCATCTCATCCAGACGAAGATCACTCATTTCATCCTTGCTTAATTCGGAAATCTCCTTTCCGAAGAAATTCACGTTACCGGCAGTAACATGATCCATACCGCTGACCGTATAC
>JAEZFH010000043.1 GCA_023437885.1 Bacillota bacterium
AGCCACGACCATAGAAGAGCTGGAGACCGTTGTGGGCTACCGGGATGGTCTGATGCGCAAATACCGTGACGAGAAACCGAGGCTGAAGCGATGGCTGGAGGAATTCGTTTTCCTGATGAAGATGCGCAATGTATAATATGGACAGATATGATACCACGCATGTATGTGTGCGAATTCATGCGCATGCGTAGGAAGACGTATGAATGCTCAGGCCGAAATGGTAGGCTCAGTCGGAGAGATCTGCAATCGTAACTCCCGAATAATAGTAATACAGGATATCTGAATACGAGGAATTCTCTTCCGCCATGGCATTGGCACCATATTGGCTCAAGCCGATGCCATGACCGGAGCCATTGCAGATAACTCGGGCCTGGCCTTCGTATTCCTCTATATAAAAATGGTTCGATGCTAATCCAAGGACCTTGGCAAATTCCTCACCGGAGACGGTCAGGCTGCCAAGGTTTATCTCTGTCACATATCCGGCACTGTCCCGGGTTACCACCGTTACCTGCTCGAAGAAATCCTTTTCCGAAAGGTTAAGCTCCGGATAGTATTTTTTCAATAAATCGATGAGCTCGGATAGTTTAAATTCATCAATGGAAAGGTAATTCGTCGAGGTAACATCATATTTACTGGCTACGCTGACCAGATAAGGAATTGAGACCCCCCAGGCCTCAGAGGCATTGCGGGTGTAGCCTGAACCTGTATCAAAAAAGACGGGAAGAATCAGGTCCTTCTGATAGAGAAGAACCTCATCCTTCGTGCCATAGACTGCATTCTCCAGCTTGGAGAAATAGGAGCTGTAATGGGCATCCCCCCAGAGCTCCTTCAGATTCTCCGGGCTGATATAGGAAAGCCCAAGCTCCGAGGTGGTGAAGGAGACTTTTTGCGGGTCCTCTCCGGTTAAAAGAGCAATATTATAGAGAGCGTAGGTTCTCGCAATTACAGCCTGTGCCTTAAGTGCTTCAATATGGTAGCCACTGGGCATATTTGCCGCAACCACACCGATCAGATACTCATCAAAGGTAAGCTTTTCCCGGGTGTCATTTACCTCATAGTATATAGTGAAGTCCGTGGTCTCCAGAGAGGCTGCGGTTTCATCACGGGTGAAAAGCAGCGTGAGTAAAAAAGGGAGAACCAGGACGAGCAGACTTACAACGGCGGTTTTTATAAATACCTTTTTCATAGCGCCTCCATTTCAGGATATATGTTACGCAGTTAGGTTCGAATCGCTGCATGCAGATAAATCAATACCGTTACGTGCGGATAAATCAATATCGTTATGCGCAGTTAATATCATTACATGAGAATAAATTAATATCATTACATGCGGATAGATCAGTATCATTACATTATATTGAAAGCAGCGGTGATTATGTATGAAATAATTCACATTGGAGCACAATGCTTCAGATTCCAATGCCATTATAAATTGTTATAAAATTTATAGATAATCATTTGACAAGTTGAATATTTTGATTTATTATAGCAATATAAACCAACGGTCAGTTTAATGAGGGGAGGGTGGTATCGTGCGCAGGCATAAAGATCCGGAGGTAAGAAAAAGCGAATTATTGGATGCAGCGCAAAAGCTGTTTATCGAAAAAGGGTATGCCAAGACAACGGTTGCCGATATTTTGAAAGTACATGGTTTATCGAAAGGCGTGTTCTATTACTATTTCAACTCCAAAGAGGAAGTCATGGATGCGATAATTCAACGCATTGTTGACGCAGAGACAGCGAATGTAAAGAAGATTGCGGCAAATCCAAAAATGACGGTACCCCAAAAGCTATGCGCCATTCTAATGGGGCAAGGCCTGGCTGAGGAAACTGAAAAAGAGAAGAAAGATATGATAAACCAGTTTCATATGGTGGAGAATGCAGAAATGCACCAAAAAAGTTTGGTACAGAGTATAAAGTGCCTTTCTCCGGTCATGGCAGAAATGCTCAATGAAAAAACGGGCTCAACTACATTTTCTACGGATTATCCGCAGGAAACAGTCGCTTTATTTCTGGCGGCAGGGCAATTTATTTTCGATGAAGGGCTATTTCATTGGAGTGAGGAAGAACGTGCCCGATATGCCGTTGCATTTGTTGAAATGATGGAAAAGACACTGGGCGTTCCGCAAGGGTATTTTAATGATATCAAAAAAATATTTGCATAATACGTTGCACCATCTGTATTGTGCATATTTTTAACCCATATATAAACCGACGGTTAGTCTATATAAAGGAGGTGTCAGAATGCAAAACAAAAACTTTTACTTAATGGTATTGGGGCAGATTATATCTATTTTCGGTGCGGCTTTGCTGCGCTTTGCCCTTTCGTTATATGTCTTAGATACAACGGGCAACGAATCAATGTTTGCCACATTATACGCGATAACTAACATCCCGCTGTTGCTTGCGCCGCTGGGTGGGGCGATTGCAGATCGGTTCAACCGGCGCAACCTGATGGTGATATTTGATTTTGTAAGCAGCGCGATGGTAATGTCTCTGCTATTACTGATGGTAGCGGGCAATCATTCCGTTTTAATGATTGGCATAATAATGGTGGCTTTAGCTGTTATCAGCGCCCTGTATACCCCTGCCGTGACTGCCAGTATTCCCTTGCTTGTAACAAAGGAAAAACTAGAAGGTGCGAACGGAATCGTGCAGGCGGTACAGGCGCTGTCCGGTGTTGCGGCTCCAATCCTGGGAGGTGTTTTTTATTCCGTTTTCGGTGTAAATACACTCCTTGCTATAAGCTGCGCGGCTTTCTTTTTATCCGCTGTAATGGAAATATTTATACGAATACCGTTCGTCAAACGGGAACAGGAAGGCCGTATGGCGGAAGCGATTTTCAAAGATTTAAAAGAGGGCTTTGGGTATGTGTTAAAGGAGCGGTTTATCTGGAAGTCGATCCTGCTTGCCGCCACGCTTAATTTTATTTTAACTCCTCTTTTTATTGTTGGCGCACCCATTATTTTGCGTATAACTATGCAAAGCAGTGAAGCCGCATACGGCTTGGGCATGGGTATTATTCAGTTTTCCACAATTATAGGTGCGCTTACTGTCGGGTTGTTCTCGAAAAGAATGAAAATGAAAACGCTGTACCGCTGGTCGTGGACAATAACCGTGCTGATTCTTCCCATGGCGCTGTCCGTTATGCCGATGATACTTGGGGTCGGCTATTATCCGTCATTCATCCTCTTCATGCTATGCGCAATTCCAATCGCCGCCGCAGTAACGATTGTATCTGTTTTTATCATAACCAAAGTACAGAAGAAAACGCCGAATGAGCATTTGGGGAAAGTGATGGCAATTATCATGGCGGCTGCCCAATGCGCTGCGCCGCTGGGTCAAATCATGTATGGAATTCTGTTTGAGTCTTTCAGGAAAGCTCCGTATATTCCGATCTTAGCGGTCTGTTTAACCATGTCAGCTACAACCGTTATCATGCGGCAAATGCTTAAAAATGAAGGAGGTTCTGAATAATATGTTGATGCGAATGTTAAAAAAGGATTTCAGCAGAAACCGGGTAATTGTTTTTACACTATTCCTGTTTATCATGCTTGCGGCTTTATCAGCTTCCGGTGCGGCGGGGGTCATTGTGGAGATGTCCGGCGCTATGGAGAATATGTTTGAAAAAGCAAGCCTTCCCCATTTCACACAGATGCACACCGGGGAAATTAATCAGCAAGCCATTGACAGCTTTGCTGCCGAACAGGAAAGCCTTATAAAAAATCATCAGACAGTGGAATTGCTCAATATTAATGGCGCGAATATCGTTTTGGGGAACAATGAGGCTTCGGAAGCGGCCAGCGTGATGGAAAACGCTTTTGTAAGGCAGAATACAGCATTTGGGTTCCTGCTGGATATGGATAATCAACCGCTGAGGCTGAAGGACGGGGAAATCGCCGTGCCTATTTACCACAAGCAGGAATATGATTTGCAGATGGGTGATAAAGTCAGGATTCAAAACGGGGCTTTCAAGAAAGAATTTACGATTGTGTCTTTTGTCAGGGACGCACAGATGAACTCAGCGATTGCCATGTCAAAACGGTTTTTAGTGAGCGACAGCGATTGGTATACCTTAAAGGAAAGCCTTGGCGAAATCGAATACCTGATTGAGTTTCAGCTGTACGATGAAAACCGTGTTGGAGAGATGGAAAACCTCTATCTGTCCGCAGGCTTGCCGCAAAAAGGCACCTCTGTGACCTATCCTCTGTATAAGCTTTTAAATAGTGCTGCGGACGGTATTGTAGCGGCGGTTATTATCCTTGTCGGTGTTTTATTGGTTATGATTGCTGCCTTGTGCCTGCGTTTTACCATGATAGCGGCAATAGAGGAAGATTACAGGGAGATAGGCGTCCTGCGGGCCATTGGTGTGAATCACGCAGATATACGAAAGCTGTATCTGAGAAAATATGTTGTGATGGCGGCAGCAGCCTGTATCTGCGGCTATGTGCTGTCTGGGGTTATGGGGCATATGCTTACGGCGAATATCGCACTGTATATGGGGGAGGCTGAAAAAAACGTACTCAGCGGACTGCTTCCGATTGCCGGAGCGGGATTGATTTTCACTTCAGTAGTTATATTTTGCAGGCTGGTATTGAACCGGTTCCGGCGCATCTCTGCCGTGGAAGCCATACGAACTGGAAGCTCGCCTGATCACGCTAGGACAGGACGGCAAAGTTTTCGGCTGTATCAAAGCAAAATCTCCGATGTGAACGTATTTCTTGGAATAGAAGAAGTGTTTGGGCGCTTTCGGGTATATGGGTTGCTATGCATCGTCTTTATTGTTTGTACATTTTTGATGATTCTTCCCTTAAATATGTTAAATACCATTCAATCCCCGGAATATATCACTTACATGGGCATAGGGCGAAGTGATATTCGGATAGATTTACAGCACGCCGCTGACATGAACCGGCGGTATAACGAAATCATGGAATATATGCAAAATGACCAGGGTATTGAGAAATATGCCGGATTTGTTACCGGTTCGTTTGAAGCACTGGCTCCGAATGGCATTTATGAAAATATCCGAATAGAGAGCGGGGATTTTAGTGTATTTCCTTTAATGTACCTGCAAGGAGCTGCGCCGAAGTCCCCGGGTGAAATTGCCCTATCCATTATGAACGCGGATGAATATGGGAAGAACGTGGGCGACACATTGACCATTTTGTCAAATGGAAAGGAACAGCATTTAACGGTCGTCGGGATTTATGAGGCCACAACCAACGCAGGCAAAACAGCGAAAGCAATTCTTCCCTATGACCCGGAAAACATCCTTTGGTATATTGTGTACATGGATGTAAAGGATGGCGTTGATATTTCTGCGAAAATAGAGGAATATGCCGGGGCCTTTTATCCCGCCAAAGTTACCGATGTGGAAGAATATGTGCTGCAAACGATGGGGAACATCATCCAACAGCTTAATTCCGCGACGGTATTTGCAATTGGGCTTGCGATAGGGGTCACGGTGCTTATTACGGTGATGTTTTTCAAAATGCTGACGGCGAAGGAGGCTTCCCAAATCGCAATTATAAGGAGCGTTGGATTTACCAGGAAGGATATACAGGTTCAGTACGTCACCCGTGCGATGACTGTTCTGCTGATTGGAATCGTTACGGGAACGCTGGCGGCCGGAACACTTGGTCAAAGGCTGGCAAGTCTGATGATTCCGGGCGTTTCAAGCATTAAGTTTGTTGCTAATCCGCTTGCAGCGTATTTCCTTTGCCCGGTATCAATTATAGCGGCGGTCATTATCACATTATGGTTTGTGGTTGTTACGATGAAAAAAACAAGCGGATTCATCGTATCCGCAGAATAAGGGGGGTAAAAAAATGAACAACATACTGGAAGCAAGAAAGCTAAACAAAACCTACTCCATAGGCAAAAACAACAGCCAGCGGGTTGTACGGGATGTGGATTTGGATATATGGCAGGGTGAAGTTGTGTCCGTCATGGGGCCTTCCGGTTCAGGCAAGTCAACGCTTCTCTA
>JAEZFH010000130.1 GCA_023437885.1 Bacillota bacterium
CACCAGTTCTCCGGCGGACAGAGACAGCGCATCGGTATTGCCAGGGCGCTGATTATGAATCCGGACCTGATTATTGCCGACGAAGCAATCAGTGCCCTGGATGTATCCATCCAGGCGCAGGTGGTGAATCTGATGAAGGACATCCAGACCAAGACAAATACGGCCTATCTGTTCATTGCCCATGATTTATCCATGGTAAAGTATATCTCCGACCGGATCGGAGTACTTCATCTGGGGCATTTGGTGGAAACGGGAACCAAGGAGGAGATCTTCGATCATCCAGTGCATCCTTACACCAAATCCCTCCTTTCGGCCATACCGCAGCCCAATCCCATTGCGGAGAAGAAGCGTACCGCTGTCAGCTACGATTACAGGACCTGCGGAGTTGACTATCACAAGGGAGTACAACAGCACATCGGCGGGCAGCATTATGTTCTGGCAACGCCGGAGGAGCTTGCGGCCTGGACAAAATAGAGGAATATCATACCCGGGACCGGACAGGGGCCTGCGTGTTGTATGAATCACAAAGGAATAATAAGAGTAATGAGAGGAGAGTCTTTGGAAAGAGGCTCTCCTTGTTTATGTGCGCAGATATCGGGTACACTAAAAAAGGTCTTCCTGCCAGTGAGCGTGCAGCGGAAGAATAACATAGGGGATAAATAGGAATAGAAAAAATTACAAGTTAATGGTAAAATAAAGTCACGAATGAGAATTTGAAGTATCAAAAGATTTTCAACGAGTAAAAGAGCGAAGATAAATCCAGGTCTGAGCTAATTGAGAAATAGGAACTTGTCAGTAAGTTTTGAACTAGAGATCATTTATATTTTTGCGAAAGGATGATAGAAAATATGGATCTATTAATGATGCTCAGTGACAAATCAATAAAAGCGATTGGAAAAAGAGAAAGGATAATTAAAGCCTTAGAGGAAAAGAGTATTACATTTAAAGAGATCGGAGACGTTCTTAAGGAAACAGATGAGAAAGGGGCAGCAATTATTTTTGAAGCGATAGAAGCTGTAACAAATTCTGATGCACAGATAGCAGAGATCGAGTGGCTGAAGCTGGCTGTTGATAATATTTTATCTGCGAGTAACAGTATTAAAAGAGAGGCATCCAGAATCGTGGGAAATATCTCTCACATGTTTCCTGATGATTTGGGAAAAGCAATCGAGAAATTATTAATCAATAGTAAGGACACAGGAACCGTTGTTCGTTGGAGCAGTGCCTATGCTCTTTCAAAAATTATTCTTATTCCTCAATATGCGAATAGTGAATTGTATGAAAATTTAACTGAGATTTGCAATTGCGAGGAAGAGAGCGGCGTAAAAAATCAATACACAAAGGCATTAAAAAAGGCTTCTAAATTAAGATTATAATCATAATCGGAATTTGATATTTCAAATCATATAAGTAATGTAAATCGGTATAAATGGCTCATAATAGTTATATGCATAAAGAAGAAAATGTTATGGAATTCCGTAAGAGATTGCATATGGATTGATACAGTATAATTCATAGAAATACAGTCAGTTTTTATTATAAATTGAAATAGGACGGATACTCGAAGCAGATTATTGTGAGGTGATTTGACAGGGCGGGAGGAGAATTCAAATAATGGCAGAACAACAATTAGATAACCAAGGTAAAAATGCAATAATACGGTACTTAACCGTCAATCTCATATGGATCGTAATTTTAGTCATACTATCCATCTCTTCTGTCCTGAGCACCTGGAGGTTTGGATTTGCTGTTTTATCTATTTTGACGCGCGGTATCATGGGAATTGGAGTGATAATAAACGGAATTTATTGGATGGTCTCTAAAAATTGGCCTTTTCGAGACAAGAACCTGACGACAGGAAAAAAACAATTTGGTGGAATTCTCTTGATTGTCGTCGGGCTTATCGGAGTGATCACGGCACTTATGGGATATGGGTTTAACGGCAATCCACGTTTCCTGTGGTGGGAGTATTTGTAATAATTATATTTGACACATTGCTGTATGGGTACTATTTGCATACCGGTTTGGAACGGCGGATTGTTTATAGTATAAAACGGGCTTTGGATATGATGATATGAGAAAGGTATATAAGAGAAGTAGGATATATTGTAATGCTTGCAAAAAAACATTTTATACTGTCTACGGGGGGCAATCCCTTGGTAGTTTGGAGGTCAAAATGACAAAAGAAAAATTAAATATCGAAGGAATTCCTGCTATTATATGGGGGGAGAAATCGGACAAGGCATACATCTTTGTTCATGGAAAAATGTCGAACAAAGAAAGTGCTGAAGCTTTTGCTGAGATTGCCGCAGATAAGGGCTATCAAACGTTAAGCTTTGATTTGCCTGAGCATGGGGAAAGAACGGATAAAGATTATCTGTGTAACATTATGAATGGGATTGCGGACTTAACTAAAATTGGTGATTATGTATTTAGTGAATGGAAAACGGTATCGTTATTCGGATGCAGCCTGGGTGCTTTCTTCAGCCTCCATGCTTACTGTAATAAGAATTTTGAGAACTGTCTGTTCCAATCGCCTATTGTAAATATGGAATATTTGATTCATAACATGTTCCTGTGGTTTGACATTACGGAGGAGCAGCTTAGGGAGAAGGGTGAAATTCCGACGCCGATCGACACGATGTCGTGGCCCTATTATCTGTATGTAAAAGAACATCCTATTAATCAGTGGACCGCTCCGACGCATATTTTATACGGAGCAAAGGACAATCTTCAAAGCCGTGAGGTCATGGAGGCGTTTGCGGGCAGATTTAACTGCCGGCTCACAGTTTCGGAAAGCAGCGAGCATCCGTTTATGAATGAAAGTGACCAGACAATAGTCAAAGCGTGGATGAAGACCAGTCTGTTATGAGCATAATTTATAGCTGAAGATCTCCGATTTGCGCAGCAATTTAAAGCAGCAGGTTATTTTTATAACATAAAGATCAGCTGAATGATATATCGATCTTGCCTTATCCAGAAAAAGAAATGGAAGTAAATGACAATCCTTACAAAAGTGCTATAGGCAGGAAATCCAAAGACATTACCGAACTCTATCATAACGTAGATGCAGTCATGGTATTACACCGTCACGGAGGAATTCGCTATGATGAATCTTGCCAAATACTGTCAAGTTAACTCCCTCCGATGCATAAGCTTAATTATTATTTTAGCATGCAGGAGGAAAAGGAACAAGGGTATAAGCAAGTTTTTTGCAATTCAAAAGTACTATGGCAGTATCGAAATTTCTGCCGTTGATATATTTTTCCTGAAATGATATACTATGGAATAGCATAAAAAACAGGGATAAGGAGGTCGGGATATGTTATATCCGAAAAACCTGGAATGGGGAGATAAGATTGGGGTAACAGCTCCCTCGTCCGGGTTTACCGAGGAAGCGGACCGGATCAGACTGGAGAGCGGCATAAGTCATTTTAACAAGCTGGGGTATCCGGTGATTGTAACGGAGAATGTCCGAAAATGTGAAAAAGGAAGAAGCGGGGACGGTCCATCCAGGGCGAAGGAATGCATGGAGCTATTTCTCACACCCGAGGTGAGAGCGATTTTTGCTGCCAGCGGAGGGGATTATTTGGTGGAAATGCTTCCTTATCTCGATTTTGAAGTGATACGTAAGAATCCCAAGTGGGTGCAGGGCTTTTCCGATAACACGGGTTTGGTGTTCACCCTAACAACGAATCTTGATATGGCAACCATCTATGGTTATAATTTCAGCAGCTTCGGCATGGAGAAGTGGCATTCCTCTCTGCATGATAATATAAGCATTCTGGAAGGCCGGGATATCATACAGCAAAGCTCTGAGTACCACCAGGATGGCTATTATCCGCGCATCACCGGTTTGGAGGAATTTGTCCTGACCCGGGAGACCCGGTGGGTGAATGTCTGGCCGAAGGGGCGGATGAGCGGCGAAGAGCTGGTGCTGCACGGACGTGCGCTCGGAGGCTGCCTGGATGTATGCCTTTCCCTGGTGGGCACCAGGTATGATAAGGTGCGGGAGTTTAGCCGCCGTTACAAGCAGGATAAAATACTATGGTTTCTGGAAAGCTACGATCTGAATACCGAGGCTTTGATACGCGGCTTATGGCAGCTTCGGGAGGCCGGTTGGTTTGAATATGCCGGCGGCTTTGTTTTTGGACGCCCCTGCATGTATGAGTCCCATACGGATACCTCCTATGGGGAGGCAGTGCTCTCTGTGCTTGGAGAACTGGATTTGCCGATCATATTAGATGCTGATATCGGACATAAGCCGCCGCAGTTTGCGATGGTGAACGGAGCAATTGCCTGCGTCAGAAGCCTTGATGGAACGGGCAGTATTACATTTGAAAGAAGGTAAATGGGGGAATGGAGAGGGAACAGCAAAGCAATCAAAGCAAGCGAAACAGTATCCCTGGAACAGAAGAAACGGATACGAAAGAAAAAACAAACAAAGAGCAGGAACCGGAGCGGGGAGAGAAACCGGAGATGGATTTATCTCTGCCGCACAAGGATAAGGTTACCCTGAAAGAACGAATATCCAAAATCAGCAAAAGCATTCGGGAAGGACTTCATAGAACCGGTAAAATATTTATTAGCAGAACAGCCGCGGTCCCTGAAAATCAGAAAGCGGAACGAAGTACATTCCCGGAGAGCAAGTGGTATCCGTTGCTGTATTTTATTGGTCTGATCGTATATCTGGAAGTGGTACTCCACTTTTTGATCTTTCGCAGTTTTGATGCCAAAATCATATATCCGGTACTGTTTGCGATACCGTTTGCCGCTATACTTGCATTTATCACGGGCTTATTTTCCGGCAGGCGGGAGAAAGTATCTATGTGGCTGAGTTCGGTGCTGATCTGCATCATATTCCAGGTGCAATTGGTTTATTATTATGTCTTTAAGGTATACTTCTCCTTTCAGCTATTGGGGATGGCAGGGGATGCCGTATCGGAATTTTCAGCGGACATCCTCGCGGCAATGAAGGAGAATATCGGGGGGATTATGTAACTTTTCTTCCCCCTGGTTCTGCTTGGCTTTCTTATGAGGGGCCGGAGGAACTGTGGACGGAGAGGGCTAAGAGAACAGGCAATACTGTTGGGAGGAGGAGGTCTGTTCCATGTTCTGGCTTTACTGGCCATGCTTTGCTTTGGAACGTCGGATTATTCCCCTTATGATTTGTATTTTAAATCCCATATCCCGGATTTGTGCGGAGAACAGTTAGGAATCACAACAATGATGAGGCTTGACGTTTCCAGGCTTCTCTTTGAACAGAAGGATCTTACGCTTGCACAGACCATGAATATAACAGAGGATGTGACAGAGCCGGAGAATATTCCAAGTCCGCTGCCCACCCAGGCTGCCGGACCGGAATCGGAGCAGGCAGCCCCGGTACGGCCCGATGCAACCCCGACGCCGACTCCGCCGCCGACCCCAACTCCGATTGATACCTCCCCCAATGTGATGGAGATTGATTTTCAGGCATTGGCAGAGAAGGAGAAGAATAAAACGGTTAAGACGCTGCATAATTACTTTGCCTCAGTTACCCCCACCAATAAGAATGAGTACACGGGCAGGTTCAAGGGCTATAATTTGATTATGATCACGGCAGAAGGCTTCTCACCCTATGCGGTTCATGAGCAAACAACTCCGACCCTGTACCGGCTGGTGCGGGAAGGCTTTGTCTTTAATAATTTTTATACTGCATTGTGGCAGACCAGCACCAGTGACGGAGAATATGTCGCCATGACGGGCCTGATACCGCAGGGAAGCCGGAGCATGTACCGTGGAAGAAAGAATCTATGGCCGTTTTCCCTGGGCCGCCAGTTTAATCAGCTTGGGCTAGAGAGTAAAGCATATCATAATCATACCTACACCTATTACCAGAGAAACGAAACCCATCCGAATCTGGGATATCTCTGGAAAGCGGTAGGAAATGGGTTGGAGCTTCCCAGCAACGGCTGGCCGCGTTCCGATCTGGAAATGATGGAGGCTACGGTCCCGGAATACATAAACGAAGAGCAATTTCATATTTATTACCTTACGGTCAGCGGGCATATGAATTATACCTTTGCCGGGAACAGCATGGCTGCCCGGAACCGGGAGCTTGTCCGAGACCTGCCGTATTCTGAGGATGCCAAGGCTTATCTGGCTTGCCAGTTAGAGCTGGACCGGGCTCTTGAGCTGCTGATTGCGAAGCTTGAGGAAGCCGGGATAGCAGATAAAACCGTAATCGCCCTCAGTGCAGATCATTATCCCTACGGTTGGGAGAAGTATAAGCTGGATGAGCTGGCAGGGCATGAGTTAGACCCGGATTTTGAAATTTATAAAAATCATTTTATCCTATGGTCCGGGGGAATGAAGGAAAAGGTTGAGATTGATGAGCCTTGCTCCAGTCTGGATATTCTGCCTACGTTATCCAATCTGTTCGGCTTGGAGTATGATTCGAGACTTCTCATGGGGCAGGATATTTTCTCCGATGCCGAACCATTGGTGATGCTGTCAAACCGGAGCTTTATCACGGATAAGGCGATGTATAATTCCGCGACAGGCGAAGTAACCCTGCTCACGGAGGAGCCCTTGCCGGAGGACTATATCAGCAATCTGAACAAGGTGGTTAAAAATAAATTCTCCGTATCTAAGAGTATTCTGGAGGAGGATTATTACCGCCGTGTGTTCCCGGAGCAGAAGGCTGAAGATTAATCCGTCCGGGGAAGCAACTTTGAGATGGATTGCTGCAGCTGACGTTAGAATACGATACCGGCAAATGAAGATAGAAGATGAGTACAGAAGATAAATATAGAAGATAAATATAGAAGATAAATATAGAAGATAAGTGTATTCCAGATTATGCGGATGGGAGCGGTAAATAGGATACATTAAATTTCGAAAAAATATAAATATTAACTCTTGATTTTGTAAAAACTATGTGCTAATATAAGTCAACAGCAAAGGTGTTGTTTCATACAATACCTTTGTCTTTTTATAACTAGACCATATGTAATCGGCTAAGAAGGAGACTTTATTTTACCGAATAATCGAAGGACAGGAATGGTGAGCCACCGACTGAGAGCACACCTGTGGTGATAAGTAGAATACGGAACACTCCGGAGCCCGCGGATTGAATAATCAGTAGGTTCGCGCGTGACACGCGTTAAAGTGTAACAGAACAAAGTTCTGTAGAAAGTGGAGAGCTATGCTCTCAATGCGGGTGGTACCGCGGGAAATTCGACTTCTCGCCCCGAAGAATGCAAAAAAGCATTCTTCGGGGCTTTTTTGTGCGCAAGAATATGCAGAGCCATACATGGCGCATAACTATTTCAACCCAAAGAATGCAATACAAGTGAAATTAAAGTGGCTCTCCGGACTGTCGAAGCCGGAGGGTGAAATGACGGCAGAAAGAGCCGGGGTCAGGAATAGGAGGAAATAGAATGGAATTTATTACAGGCATACGCCAAAAAGAAACAAAGGAAATCAGTGATATACTTGCATTAATCGACGGCAGTGTGCATCTGCTAAGCGACAGGGAGAAGCATTCACCAAGCAGCAGCGGTGTGAAGCCCCAGGGTGTCACCGGCCCGGTAAAGATCAACGGTTCTATTCATACGATACGGCATATGGGCGAAGTCGCCTTTGTGGTGCTTCGCAAGAGGGAAGGCCTGGTACAGTGTGTCTATGAGGAGGGCGTAACGCAGTGCAGCCTGAAGGAGCTGAGAGAGGGAATGACAATTGAAGCCGAAGGCCAGCTCCATGCAGAGGCTCGGGCACCTCAGGGCTTCGAGGTAAGACTTACGAAAATACGTGTCTTAACCGTGCCGAAGGAGGGTTCCATGCTTCCTCTTCCAATTTCAAAATGGAAGATGAAGACTTCTCTGGAGACGAAGTTAAATTACCGGCCAATATCACTTCGCAATATCAGAGAACGGGCGATCTTCAAGCTTCAGGAAGGAATTGTCCGGGGCTATCGTGAGTTCCTGTTCTCCCAGGGCTTTACGGAGATTCGGACACCGAAGATTGTTGCAGGAAATGCGGAGGGCGGAGCCAATGTGTTTAAGCTGGAGTATTTCGGAAGCAAGGCCTTTCTTGCCCAAAGCCCCCAGTTTTATAAACAGACCATGGTCGGGGTCTATGACCGGGTATTTGAAGCGGCGCCGGTGTTCCGTGCGGAGAAGCATAACACAACAAGACATTTGAACGAATATACCAGCCTGGATTTTGAGATGGGATATATTGACGGCTTTGAGGATATCATGGCTATGGAGGCTGAAATGCTTCAATATGTATTTGCCTTCCTTCAGGAAAAATATGCGAAGGAGCTGGCATTGTTAGAGGTAATCCTGCCGGATGCAGCAAAAATTCCTTCTGTGCGTTTTGATGAAGCTAAAAACCTGGTTTCTGAAAAGTACAGCCGCAAGATCAAGAATCCCTACGATCTGGAGCCGGAGGAGGAAGTGCTGATTGGCAGATATTTTAAGGAGGAGTACGGCAGTGACTTTGTATTCGTCACCCACTATCCCTCCAAAAAGCGGCCCTTTTATGCGATGGATGATCCGGCAGATCCGAAGTTCACATTAAGCTTTGATCTCCTGTTCAAGGGGATGGAAATCACCACAGGAGGGCAGAGAATCCATGATTATGAGGCACAGGTAGCGAAAATGATGGCAAGAGGCATGAATCCCGAAGAGTTTGCTAACTTTCTCATGATCCATAAACACGGTATGCCGCCCCATGGGGGTCTTGGAATTGGTCTGGAGCGTCTGACGATGAAGCTTCTGGAGGAGCAGAATGTGAGAGAGACGACTCTGTTTCCCAGGGATGTATCCCGACTGGAGCCTTAGAATATGGAAGGTTTTATACTTAAAGATAAAAATTAAATATAATCAATACATCAAAACAGAAAGTCAGATCAGAGAGGTAGAGTATCTTTGACAATAACAGAGGAAACCGTTAAGTATGTTGCAGCACTTGCC
>JAEZFH010000141.1 GCA_023437885.1 Bacillota bacterium
ATATCCATATGCCGATCCTCCTCCAGCCACATCAATATACCAGTAATAGTAATCATTATTAGCATTCTATACTATATTTAGTATTTTGGCTAGGGGGAAAACTAAGAAAAATATCCTATTAATAAAATTAATTTTAAAAAACCTGTCCTGGCCATCTCCATGTTTTTCAGAAACAAAAAGGATGCCGTCAGCAAGGTGATGAGAGCCTGCTTTTGCATCCTTCCTGATTACTGCCCATCTCTATTCAGCAGACGATTATTCTGTCTGCCCGGCCCGGGTTGGTTCTGCCCCTTCCTCCGCCTTATTCTCCGTTCCCGGGAGCTCATATACAACCACCGCCACACCCCGCTTAATATTCTCAAACATTAGCTTGGCGTTCTTTGGCGGCATATTAATACAGCCATGGGAACCCTTTGTTTTATAGATCTCCTTGCCGAACTCACTTCTCCAGTTTGCATCATGGAAACCGATATTGCGGTTAAAGGGCATCCAGTATTTTACGGGGGTCTCATAATCCTCTCCTACGAGAACCGCATCGTTTTCCTTATATTGAACTGGGTAGGTACCCGTTGGAGTTGCATAGTCCTTGGCCAGATTACCGGATACAAAATCGGATTCCACCACCAATTTCCCATCCTTATAGAAGAATAAATGCTGTGCCGTCAGATTCACCTCTACATAAGTGTCACCGATATCATCCTTGCCGTATTGCTGTGCTGTCTGGAAATAAACCGGCTTTTTCACGGTCTGCTCTCCTTTCAGAATCAGCTCTTTCAGTTCCTTTACCTCGGATACCCGGTCAAGCCACCAGCCGTAATCTCCGCCTTCCACCTTGATTACATCCCCGTAGCTCGTCTTGAAGGTACGTTTTCTTCCGAAGGAATTATAGTTCTTGCCGATATAATCCACATATTCCTTTACCTTGTCCGCATCCAGGGATACCTGGTAATTCTCATCCAGAATAATCCATTCATTAATTTTACTCCCGTCCAGAACCTCGGTATCTTCACCGAATTCATAGGTTATTTTTGTTCCGGCGATTTTTTGCATCTTCTCTAAGGCTTCCGTTAACACTGTGCTGTCGGAGGTAATGGGCGGCTCTTCATAGCAGCCGGCTTCTTCCAAAGACAGGGTAGGTTCCAGCGTAAGAACCGCATTCTTTACCGCCTCGTACAATTTATCCCGAATAACCTTGGAGCCAGGCTGTTCCGGAAGGATTTCATAGCCTGCCTCGCCGTAAACAATCTTTGCATTGACCGGCGGGGCGGTATTCTCCTCCTTAAGGCAGTTCATGATATCGATGTATGCCTGCAATGTGTCTTCATTATAAGTGATCATTGTTCCGATCTCATATTCCTGCTTTTCAAGCATCCCCAAAGGCCAGAGCAGGCTGTTCTGCTTTTTGACCAATTCGGACAGGCTTTGACCGAACTCCGTATGTAGATCAATATTTCTTCCATATACCTTATCGGTGACACCGTTTCTCTGGATCAGTTCCAGCTCGTAGGACAGCACCTGCTCATTAATTGCAGCTTCCGCCTGTTCCACTGTCATATTAGAGGTGTTCACCCCATTGATTACCGTTTTCCCAAAGAAATGCGTGTGATAATACAGACCGAAAAGCAGGTAAGCCGCCAGAACCACACTGAGGACTCCCGCGTCAATTAAGAGAATGCGGGTGATCCGTTTACTTTTTTTGCTTTTTCGCCGCTGTCCCGTATTCCGGGAAGCCGGTTGTTTCGTTGTATTTCTTGGATTTGCTGCCATATCTGATACCTCGTAAAATTATTCAAAATCATCTGCATGCTGACCTGACGCATCACTTCAGTAAATGCATACAGAGCATGCTGTTCCAAAATTATATGCCGGTACGACTAGATCCCCGGAACGCGTACCTGTTCCCGGTCTTTTGCTCCGGTCACATGATACAAGCAAGCTTGATCATGTTCATTACACTTCTTTATATATATGATATATATGTTAACTTGTAATTATGTTATCTTTTCGACAAATAGTTTAAGAATTCTTTAAATAAGTGTTAAATGTTCTTAGGAATAATGTTCCTTGACCAGATCTTCCTCAAAAAAACTTTCCACAAAAAAATCTTCCCTAAAAAGCCCTTCCTCCAAAAACTCTTCCCCAGGCCATACTATGACGGCAGAATCCGTTTTGCGGTATTCTTGCTCTATCGCGGCAATCTGCTCCTCTATCCTGTCAACTACCATATCTCTGATTTCAACCGTTTTCAAACCCCGATATTCCTCGTAGGGGATTGCTTTCAAAAAATGTACCTGTGTCTTCACCTTTCGCAGAGAATTCACAGCAAAGGGCTTGTAGGAATCATAGAGCGCCACCGGTATGATCGGACACTTTGCTTTCTCCGCACATTTAAAGCTTCCCGTCTTGAATTCCTGAAGCTGATTATGATTATTTCCATATCCCCCCTCCGGAAAGATAAGATAACGGCGGCCGGCGGTAACCTCTTCGGTTACTTCCTTCATCAGGGATACCTGCTGTCTCATATCCTCAAAATTCAGACGCTTTGCCCGGATTAAATCCACAAACTGCGTTGTCACTAACGACTGGGACTGCTTCTTGGCAATAATAAAGGTGCAGGGCATCTCATGGGCAAGCAGGATGCCCAGCGCATCATATTTCCCCTGATGGTTGGCATACATTATATAACCGCCTTCTGCGGGAAGATTCTCGCTTCCCGTGACCTGAGTCTCTATGCGCCCCTTTCGCTGAATCAGTTTTATAACCTTACGTGCCAACTGATAGCATTCCTCTTCCGGATATTGTTCCGGGTTACTATAATATCGCTTCATCTGAAGGATATAGTATGGTATTCTGTACAGACATCCCGCAATCACATAGATAAATCGCAGCATCCTTAATCACTCCCTATCCATTCTGCATCCGCATGTCAGGCCTTTTCTATCATCATACCCCCTGATCCGGGTTTCGTCTATATTTTTAAGCGAAAAACCTACCTATTTCCACTAATTTACCAAATATATAAACGTATTTTACGACAAATACGGTATCAGATTTCACATTTACTTTATAAGAAGTTTCCGATATAATAGGCAGATATGGCAGACTCAGCGGCTGGGTTTCATAGATCCGTGCAGGTATCGGATGCTTGTATATATGCTATGTATTCATGCTTTTGCATTTATATTCGGTGTATTATTACAATGTATATAGAATAACTTTTTATTTATATAATCTCACATGGTACACGTTCAAAAAATCCATATATCAATACTTTTTAATTTCTTTCACAGGCCAACCCATATATCCAAGAAAGGATGCACTTAAATAGATATGAAAATACCATTCAAAAAAATATTTGACGAGGCTGCGCTCCTGCCCAGAATCCGAAGAAGCATCTATCTGATGACCCTGGGGAATACCTTTGGCACTCTGTTCGTGGTTATAACCGGCAGCGGCAGCTCCTCACTGACCGGATATGCCGGTTATCTTGGGGCAGGCGACTTTATCTATGGGCTGTTGACCGCCATTCCTTTAGCCGCGGCTCTTCTGCAAATTCCTTTTGCCTCTCTGGTCAGCCGCACCCAGAAGCGAAAAAAATATATGATGACCTACGGACTCTTCTCCCGGGCCCTATGGCTTCCTATTGGATTAATACCCCTCTTCATTCCGGCAAGCAATTCCATTTTCCGGTTATGGATGGTAATTCTTCTGATCGGTATCTCCTCTGCATACGGCTCCTTCATCAATGTATGCTGGATGCCCTGGATGGCTGATCTGGTACCCGTGGGAATTCGGGGCCGATGGCTTTCCAAACGAGACAGCATCACCTCCATCGCCAGCGTTACCATGGGACTCCTCGTCGCAGGAATCCTGGACCGTATGTCCGGCTACCATGGCTATGTTCTTGTCATGGTAATCGCAAGTATCCTGGGTATGCTGGATATGTGCTGCTTCCTCTTCGTGGAGGAGATCTATAAGACCCCTCCGCTTCAGCTAAAGCTGCTGTCGGTAATTAAGCAGGTCTTCCAAAACAAGCCCTTCTACAAATTCATGCTGTTCTGGACCGCCTGGAGCTTCACCGCCAATATGTCCGGAGCTTACCTGGCAAGATATGCTCTGACGGAAATGGGATTAAGCTATATGGAATATACTCTGTGCAGCCAGGTTATGGCAGCCGCGGTGACGGTGCTTGTGGTATCCCAATGGGGAAGGCTGCTGGATCATTTCGGGAGTAAACCGGTATTGTGGTGCAGTTGCATCATAGCCGCCCTGACTCCGTTATTCTTCCTTTTCTCAACTTACGGAAGTATTTGGCCCACCCTGCTTCATAACCTGGTGGGAGCAGCCTTCTGGAGCGGTTCCAACCTGGCTGCTACCAGCCTCCAGCTTTCCTCCTCCCCGGATGAGCAGCGTCCCTCCTATGTGGCTGTTTTTTCCTGTGTTACCTCACTGTTTGGTTCCTTCCTTGGAATTCTGGCCGGTGGGGCCATCCTGGAAGGCATCCATTCCAATCCGGTCCTGCAAAGCGCTTTTCCCGACCGTTATCAATTTATGATCGCGGTCTCTGTTATTCTCCGAATTGGCAGTGTATTTATCTTTATCCCACGGCTGGATAACAGCAGCGGATATACGGTATCCGGAATGTTCCGAGAGCTTGCACTCCGGGGTAAGGTCCAGGTTCACTATATTAATTATTGGTGGCAGCGCCGAAGGAGACGGTAAGGAATCTATCAGAACAAAAAAATGTATAATAATATGGGATGTCTCCCGTGATACATGAGCAGATGAACTCTTTATTTGAAAAGATATTCATTCTGTGTATCCGGGAAGCATCCCTTTATTTTGTCTTATTCCGTCTTAGTTCTTGTTCTGTCTTATTTTTTGTTCTGTCTTAATTCCTGTTCAGTCTAAGTTTCCGTTCACTATGCTTGCTTATTCTGCAAATAACGGAGTGGAAAGATATCTTTCGCCGGTATCCGGAAGAACCACTACAATGGTCTTTCCCTGATTTTCCGGACGCTTTGCCAGCTCTGTTGCTGCCCAGACAGCCGCACCCGAGGAAATTCCCACAAGAAGCCCCTCTGTCTTTGATAAATCCCTGCCAATAGCAAAGGCATCCTCATTCTTAACCGTGATTATTTCATCATAGATTGATGTCTTAAGCACAGTGGGAACGAAACCGGCACCGATGCCCTGAATCTTGTGGGGGCCCGCTTTTCCTTCCGACAGCATCGGTGAATCAAAAGGCTCCACTGCTACAACCTTGATATCGGGATTCTGGGATTTTAAGAATTCACCGGCTCCGGTGATCGTTCCGCCGGTACCGATACCTGCAACAAGAATATCCACCTTGCCGTCAGTATCCTCCCAGATCTCAGGTCCTGTTGTTGCCTTATGAACAGCCGGATTCGCCGGATTATCGAATTGTCCGGGAATAAAGGAATTCGCAATTTCCTCTGCCAGCTCGCTTGCCTTGGCAATCGCTCCCTTCATCCCCTTGGCTCCTTCGGTCAGAACCAATTCTGCTCCATAAGCCTTAAGCAGATTTCTTCTTTCTATACTCATTGTCTCGGGCATGGTCAGGATTAGGCGGTATCCGCGGGCGGCTGCAATGGAAGCCAGACCGATTCCTGTATTTCCGCTGGTCGGTTCAATGATAACCGAATTTTCCTTTAAAATCCCCTTCGCTTCTGCATCATCAATCATCGCCTTGGCAATCCTATCCTTAACACTCCCTGCTGGATTAAAGTATTCCAGCTTCGCCACAAGCGTTGCACCCAATTCATACTTTTTCTCATAGTTTGACAGTTCAAGAAGCGGTGTCTTACCTACTAACTCCGTTAAGTTCTTATAAATTTTTGACATAACAAATCCTCCTTCAATATTATATATAATTCATATATGACTACTATGTTTTCTTTTATAATACTACTGTTTTATTCTTCTGTCAATATATAGATTCAAAATTTATTGTAAAAATTGTTAGAACCAAAAATTGTTAGAGGATGCTACAGGCGGACTCCAACTAAAATTTCAACTATTGACAAGGATTGCTTCTTCCCTTATTATGAATACATATTAAACAAGTATGAAAAGGAGGTGTTTCTTTGAGAATTTCTGCAAAGGGCCGTTATGCACTGGCTTCTACAATTCATATGGCACAAAGCCATAACAGCAATGAATATATAACACTAATCAGTATTTCCGAGAAACTTGGCATATCAAAAATTTATTTGGAACAGGTATTCTCTTTATTAAAGCATGGAGGAATTGTCAATTCCATCAAAGGCGCCCAGGGCGGTTATCAGTTATCCCGGACTCCCAATCAGATCACTGTATATGATATTCTTCATTCGGTAGAAACAACACTCTTTGAACGGGCAGAAGAAACCATTGCCGGCAGTTTTCCCGAGATTGAACACGCGATGAGTGCTGCTGTATACCAGCCACTGGATCTTTCAATAAAATCAACCCTTCAAGGCATCACTCTGTATGATCTTGTTACAGAGGCTGAAAAGCATACGACTGATCAGGGTTTTATGTTCTTTATCTGATCCACTCTTCGGGATATAGTCTAAAAAAGACTGTACCAAAGCAGTCCTTCATAAGTCAGTATCAAATTGGTATTTGAAAGAATGGCGCAGCACAAAGACTGCGCCATTCTTTTGTTCACCGGTGTATTCCGTTCTGATAGGATACCTGCCAAATAATAACTGATGAGAACCTTCTGCTTACTTTCGGATAAATCGCTCTACATCTTCGGTATTCATGTTGAAACATAAAAGCCCTCCAATCTCATACCACCATTGGAGGACTCTTAAAAAAGCGCCGTCATTAAGTTATCCACCAAACACGACATAATGAATGGTAGTTATAAATTCCTTGGTGGATACCAACCCTTTCCAATCCCAATTTATTCAATCGGAAAGTAAATATCAATTTCAGAGTTTTCATCGTTTGAGCCTGTGAACCTTTCAGTATAGCACTCAAAATCATCACGGTTAGCAAGTTCAAAACCACTTCTCGGAAACCAAACACCCCAAATATAATGGTATGTTTGTATTAAAGCATCGATTGTCCCTCGATGGATAAACCTTGCATACTTTCCACCGAATAGTTTTTTTCTCAACATATCGATTGGAATTAAGTAGTTTTCAGGAATTTCAATTCCCACAAATGCCATGGTTTTGCTCTCCATATTAAATAGATCCGAGGAACAAGTTTCACCTGCTTCAAAAATTCCATAACGTTTATTGGAAAGGAGGTCCGGGGGAACCTGAGTGTTAAACTGCCGCCACATAGCAATACTTTCATTTCCGTTAACCGTTGTTTTGAAGCGAATACCCATGACATGAACCGGAGGTATCGTAATGATTTCCGGACTTAAACCGGAATATGTGATGATCGTTTTATCCGGCTTTTGTGCAGGCTGCCTGTTTCCAATCAGAACATCTATTCCATTCTTTCTGT
Source organism: Bacillota bacterium (assembly GCA_023437885.1). Lineage (GTDB taxonomy): Bacteria > Bacillota > Clostridia > Lachnospirales > Lachnospiraceae > Mobilitalea. Next base: position 7,471 of record JAEZFH010000141.1, read on the forward strand.
ATTCCGTTGGTGTCATAGAATATCTATCCTTAAAAGCTCTTGTGAAGCTTTCTGCTGTTTCAAAATAAAGAGAAATTCCAATGTCCAGCACCTTTTTCTCACTATGAATCAAATCCCAGGCTGCTTGTGTCAAACGTCTACTTCTGATGTAGCTCCCTATAGTTTCACCCATGACAGCTTGAAAATAGCGGTGAAAATGATAGTAAGAATAGGAAACTGACTTAGCAACGTCACACGCAACTATCGGCTCATATAAATTGTTCTCTATAAATACAACAGCTCTACCTATCATTTGCTTGTCATTCAAAGGCAGTTTCCTCCTTCCTCGATAAATTATTTTTTATATCATATAATTTTGTAAAAGTCTGGATTTATCTTTCCTTGCGGCAACGACGCTTTGATTTCTTCTATGTCGAATGCCTCAACAGAAAAAGTATGCCATTCGTTGAATTGTGGGGAGCCAAAGGTCATTTCTATGGTTTTGTCAGTCACATCAAATATCATAGAGCGTAATGTTCCAAAAAATTCTTTATAATAGTGGCAGCAAAGTCCCTCCGGATATGACGTCGATAGCAAATTTTTCAAGTCGTTTTTGGAAATTTGTTGATTTTCCTCAAACAGTTTAATAATTCTGTTATTGCGGATTACAGAATTTTCAATAAGTACTTTCTCATATGGCTTTATCTCTTCCAAAAGAACATGATTTGTAGAACTTAAGGCAGCTTCGTCACTGCTTCCATCCAGTATTTTGTATGCTTTATGGCCGTCAACACATTGAAGCAATGCTATCTTGTTACGACTGTCTGCTAACATTAAATTAACATTAAAGCCAATCGGTGCGTCCATAGTCCATTCTATCGCTTCTTCTACATTTTTGCAATTTTCTAATATGCTGCGAACAACAATCCAAAAGCTAAACCCTGTTACTCCCGCTTTCCGGGCACCCTCAAAATTACCGACAGGCAGACCGTTACTTGCGATACAAACGGCAAGCCCGTGTTCATTCATTCCGTCGCATCTGCCAAATAGATTTAAGGTAGAACCAATATACCGATACTTGCCCTTAATGTCAGTGAAGGCAAAGCACATTTCTTCCATTTCATCATTAAAGTCATAATTTCTTGCCATTATGGTATGTCCGTTTTCGGTCTTTTGCGGCAATGCCGCCATTAGACTGCACCCTCGTTCCAAATAGGTCGCTGCATAAAAAAGCACCTGTTCTGTGGAAACGCCAATCGTATCAGAAAACCCTTTGATTTCCTCGTTGATACCTTGGCAATAACAATCCAGTAAATCAACAATTTCCGTAAGCTTATCCTGTGGATATGCGTTTGGGGGCAGTAATATTTTCTGTAAGAAATCAGGATCAGATAAAACCCATTTTCCAATTTGTGTTCCAACTTCATAGCTTGTACCCACAAAATTCTTTAGATATACTGCTGTTTTTTTCATATATAATATCACCTTACCTTTCACTGATATTGTAATCGAATGCAAAAACCTGAACTTGATATTTTTTGCTGTTCGAAAAACAATCCATTTCCTACGAAGTAAACAAGGTATCGTTGAAATCAACGATACCTTGTTTGTAGATATCTCACCCGGCAGTGCCCACAAGTAAATAAGTTTTTGCACTGCCTTATGGTGTGCTATTTCTTCCTGATGCCATTCCTTCTTAGCACTATTCCTTCTTAATCTGTGTATAAGGATCAACCGAGACCTCCACTGTCCCGGTAATTTCATCCGGAACTCCCTCCAGGCGGAAAAAGCAGTTCTTTGCTAATTCTACTTCATCCGTATCTTCCTTGATCAGTCCCAGGCCCTTCATTTCCAATATGTTGCGGGTCAATGCTTCGTCAACTCCGCTGACACTTGGCAGGTAATGGCAGGTCTTCTGGTCCGGGTATTGTTCCATGGTTTCGTTCCTGATCCATAAAGAGCAGTAATATTCATCCTTCAGCAAATCAGAGGTCGCGGAATTAAAGAGCGGAACCGCATCGCCGTCATTGCTTAAATTTCTCCAATCCATGATCCCTCACTTTTTATCTATGACAGAGTAGTGTTAAACCGCCAAATTAGCTTTACAAGATATCGAATTCATACGGCTAAACGGATTAGCACTAGAATTTCGGAACTACTGCTCCCTGATAGGTATCGTTAATGAATTTCTTTACCTTATCACTTTTGAGTGCCTTCAGCAATGCCTGGATATCCTCTCGGTTTTCATTCCCTGCTTTTACCGCAATAATATTGCCATAGGTATCAGCAGCGATGGAATCCTTATCCTCTACCGCCACCGCATCCTTACCGACATTCAGCCCGGCTTCAATGGCATAATTACCGTTAATTACCGCCAGGTCCACATCCTGCAGGGACCGGGCCAACTGGGCTGCTTCTATTTCGATGATGTCCAGGTTCCTGGTATTTTCTATGATATCTGTTTTGGTGGCCTTCAGTCCGATATCCGGTGTGAGCTTGATTAATCCCTGCGCTTCCAATAGCAGCAATGCCCTGGCTTCATTGGTAGCATCGTTGGGAACGGCAATCTTGCCGCCGTCAGCCAGTGCATCGAGTGTGGCTGTCTTGCCCGGATAGATTCCAAAGGGCTCGTAATGGATGATCCCGGCAGTAGCGATGTTTGTTTTGTTTTCTGCATTGTACTGGTCCAGATACGGCTGATGCTGGAAATAATTCGCATCCAGATCCCCTGCTTCCAAGGCTACATTCGGCTGTACATAGTCAGAATACTCTACGATTTCAAGTTCGTAGCCTGCTTCCTTCAGCAGATCTCTGGCCTGCTCCAGAATTTCCGCATGGGGTGTGGTGCTTGCTCCTACTACCAGTTTCTTATCCGCCCCGTCTTTCTTGCTGCAGCCGGCGAACAGCACCGCCAGTAAGGTCAGCATAAGTAATATTGCGAGTGTTTTTTTCATGATATCTTCCTCCCTTTTTATGTTTCTATCTTAATGCCTCCCGGATCGTTTGAACCCTTCCCTGGCATATGGATCCTATCCCAGCATTGCATACTCGTTGTGCAGCTATATAATATTATATGCTGGGTTTTCTTATTTCATACTATTTCTATATGTTATATATGTTTTCCAGATTATTGACAGTATAGTATAGTGTTTTTCTATTGTCAATAAAAATTTTGAAAAATTGATAATTTTTTTCAATGCCTGTTTTCTTCTCCTTTCGGCTGCTCCGCCACACTAAAAAACAGGATAGATAAACCACTTTTCCATCCTGCCAAATAATGTACCTGTATGGGTATGTATCACCGCTCAGGCGGGTTCAAGGCTTTGACCTGCATATTAATTTATTCTCCTCCCTACCAGTAAATATTGGATTGCTGCGGCATATGATGAATTAGAAAAAAGGAAAGGCAACCGCATTATGAATCATGATTTTACTCCATATAATCAGCTAAGGCCCCGCTTCAATTCAAACATACCAAGGCGCAGCCGCCCGGTCATACGGGATTACGGTCCCAGGCCCCTCACTCTCAATATCAAGGAAGCAACAATGAAAAACAGCAATTTCAGAACCACGCTGTGGACCGGCTGCCATCTGCAGGTTACTTTAATGTGCATCCCAGTGGATGAAGAAATCGGACTTGAGCTTCATCCGGAGGTAGATCAATTCCTGCAGATCGAATGCGGCCAGGGCGTCGTAATCATGGGCGACCGAAAGGACAGAATGCATTTTCATGACAAAATCAACTCAGGCTGCGCAATTATGATACCTGCCGGTAAATGGCATAATATAATCAATACCGGTTCGGTTCCCTTAAAATTATATTCTGTTTATGCTCCGCCCCAGCATCCTCACGGTACGGTTCACCGAACGAAAGCGGAGGCGGAAAAAGAAGAAGCTTAGACACAGCGAACTGCGTATACAACGGCAAAAGGCAAGTCCCTTGCCCCTTGTTAATAAAAAAAGCCCGCCAGGTATTCGTATTGAAACCTGGTGGGCTTTTACTAATATTAAAACGAACGACTTACTTTATGAACGCTTCCTCCGGCTTTCTTAATCTACGTTGATTAAGCCTGCGCTCCGGATCATTTCCTTACCTTCATCTGACTGAAGATACTCAAAGAAAGTTTTTACGAGATCATTCTGCTGTGCAATCTCACCTTTGGTTGCCATAACAAACGGACGGCTTAGGAAATATTTTCCTACTTTGACATTCTCCGCCGTAGGCTCTGTACCTTCCAGCTGGAACGCGGAAACACTGTCATCCAGAACATCCAGGGAAACATATCCGATTGCTCCCGGAGTAGAAGCTACCTTCGCCATAACGCCGCCGGTGCTGTTAATTTCATTGGAATATTTGCATAAATCTACAATTTCCAGTAATTCTTCGAATGCTCCTCTGGTACCTGAGCCTGCTTCCCTGCCGATGACAACGATCGGCTGGTCTGAACCGCCTGCCTGGCTCCAGTTTGTGATCTCTCCGGTATAGATTTTCACCAGCTGCTCCTTCGTTAAATCCTTTGCAGTGTTTGCTTTATCCGTAATTACTGCAATACCGTCAATTGCAACGATGTTTTCTACTGCTCCGGCGGATTTCTCGGTGTCCTTTAAGCTTCTGGAAGCATTGCCGATATCTGCGGTTCCTGCCAATAACGCTTCAATTCCGGCACTGGAGCCGATGAATTCGGCAGAGACCGTAACCTCCGGATATTTACTCATAAAAGATTCTGCAGCAATGTTAGCAAGCTTTTCCATGGAAGTTGAACCTGACATAACCAGTGTTCCGCTAAGTGCTGTTTCCTGCTCTGTATCGGCAGGGGTTGTCGGTTCCGCTTTATCCGGGGTCACCGAGGTATCTGTCTGTGCATTCTGATTTGTTGCTTCTTTACCATTATTATCAGTTGCGCAGGCTGTTAATGTTCCTGCCAATACGATACAGCTTAATAAAATCGCTGCCATTCCCCTCAAATTTCTTTTCATAATAATCTCCTTTTCCTTTTCCTCAGTTCCGGGAACTGAGATTTTGTTTTTTTCTTCTTCTTACATTTACGAATCTACCACCAATTCATCGTACAAGATATCACAATTACGTTCAGTTTTGGTAAATGATTTGTAAAGTCGGAAAAGAGAGATGTTACAGTTCAGCCGGTGGCATCCCATCTCCGTTTTGCTTGCCTTACCTTCGTGCGTTCAGACCGCTCCGCTTCACAAGAAGCACTCAGCCGGTCTGCACAAAACGGAGATGGGATGCCACCGGCTGAATTGTAACAAGGAGATTATTATTCTTCTTAACTTATCAGGCTTTGAATCTTCTCCTGAAAAAATACTCTGACATTCTCCGGTTCTATCCGGAAATTAGTTTCGTTCACTGTGATGGAAACTCCTTTATTGTTGCATTGCTTCATGCAGAAATAAGCCTCCAGCTTCACCTTGTCGTGCAGGGAATATTCCTCCAGCAACTGCTGGAGGCTTTGAACCACATTATAGGAACCATTCAGATGGCAGGAGGTACCGATACAGATTTTTACTTCGACCATACTATTCCTGCTCCCTTCCATGGGCGTATTCCACATGCAGAAGCTCATGAACCCTGCCCTTTAGTAATCCGCCGTACAATGACATCATCAATGGATTCTCCTCTGGAAATTTGATGCTGCTCAGCTTATCTGCCGCATACAGACCCTTTCCTCTATTCTCCCTGATCCTGGACTCGGCAAAGGGCTGTCCGGCTCCGCATACGCATCCGCCGGGACATGCCATTACCTCCACAAAGTCATAATGCTCCCCTGCTTTGATGCGTTCAATCAGATCGCTGGCATTCTTCAGACCGCTGACAATGGCAACCCGAAGCTCTCTCTGGTTATAAACTACCGTAGTCTCCTTGATCCCCTTCAGCCCTCTGACCCCCTGGTATGCGATAGACATCAGGGTATTCTTGGATTTGTCGGAGGAGAGCCTTCGAAGAACTGCTTCCGTTACACCACCGGTGACACCGAATATCACACCGGCACCGGTCATGGTGCCAAAGGGCATATCCACGGCTTCCGGCTCCAGTTCATGGAACAGAAGCCCCGATTCCCGGATCATCTGAATCAACTCCTGGGTTGTAATCACATAATCTACATTGGGTGTGCCCTCTACCATGAATTCTTTTCTGGAAGCTTCATACTTCTTTGCCGTGCAGGGCATCACCGCCACATGGATATGGCGCCGGCCCGATGATCCGGACTGGTCCTTCACAATGGATGCCAGCATCTGCATCGGAGAACGGCAGGTAGAGATATTCGGCAGAAGCTCGGGATAATTCTTTTCTGCGTACTGAATCCAGGCCGGGCAGCAGGAGGTGAATAACGGCAGGCGGTCCCCCTTTTGTAGGCGTGAAAGCAGCTCACTTGCTTCCTCCAGCACCGTCAGGTCTGCGCCGGTGCTGGTATCATAGATCTCATCGAAGCCCATGCGGCGCAGCGCTGCGACGATCTTTCCCATCGCATTCTCTTCCGCCTTCATTCCCAGCTTTTTACCCAGACCGACACGCACGGCCGGGGCAATCTGTACGGTAACCTTTGTATCAGAGGCATCCAGCGCTTTCCAGACCTTCTGGGTATCATTTTTTACCACAATGGCACCCGTCGGACATACCGCAGCGCATTGACCGCAGCCGACACAGGGGGATTCGGCAATGGGAATTTCAAAGGCCGTACTGATGGTCATGTTGGAGCCGCGGTGGGCAAAATCAATGGCTCCCACATTCTGTATCTCATTGCACACCCTTACGCAATCCCC